>NZ_JBQCGW010000320.1:0-34056 GCF_051955275.1 Pseudobacter sp.
GGCAGCATCCCGCGCATTGTAGCGTGGCGCAGGCTCCTGTTGCTTGAAACTGGGATCATGTTCTTCATCGATCACTATCAGTCCCAGGTCAGTAAAAGGAAGGAATATGGATGAACGGGCACCCAGCACCACTTTCAGCTCACCATTCTTTACTTTGTTCCAGATCTCTATCCGCTCATTCTGATTGAACCTGGAATGGTAGATGCCGATATAACCTCCGAAATGTTTCTGCAATCTTCGTATGATCTGGCTCGTTAGTGCGATCTCCGGCAGCAGGTACAACACCTGCTTTCCCTGGCGGATGGCATTTTCGATCAGACGCACATACACCTGTGTTTTGCCGCTGGCAGTTACGCCATGCAGCAGGGTTACGGGCTTTTGTTCGAAGGATTGTTTCACCTGCTCGTAGGCTGCTTCCTGGGCAGGCGTAAGGGTGAAATCTATTTTTATATCATGTGGAAGATAAAGCAGGCGGTCGACCTGGCGCTTCTCCAGCCAGAGAATATTCTTATCTACCAGGCCTTTCAGCTGCGCATCGGAAGCACCGCTTTTTTTCAGTAATTCCGATTTGGTGACCTCTCCCGTTGTTTTCTGCAGGTGCAGGTAACTGAGGAGAAGCTCCATCTGCTTTTCGGCGCGCTGCAGTTTCCGATCTTCATTCAGCAGGTCGGCCAGTGCATCTTCATCCTGGTAGATCACATTCAGCTGAACGAAGGTTTCCTTCTTCGGACTGTAAGTTTCCTTCAGCGCTTCCCAAACGGAGCAGACCTTCTTCTCGATCAGTCTTTTTATAACGGGGTACACATGTGAAGAATCAAGCACCTGCTGCACTTCCGGCACTTTCAATTCTCTCTTGATCAGCAGGGCTTCCGCCAGCAGATATTCATCGTGGTCCAGCGCGGAAAAATCCTCTCCGTATTCTTCATTGAACACGATTGTGGTTTCACTGCTGAGCTTGAAATGTGCCGGCAATGCAGCGGCCATCACTTCTCCTTCTGAACACATATAATATTGCGAGATCCATTGCCAGAGCTGCAACTGATGTGGAAAGATGATGGGCTCCACATCCAGCACATTGAGGATATCCTTGGGCTCGAAGGCCTGCGGCATTTCCTGGTGCAGGGCGCGGATCACGCCTGCATATTTTTTGTTCTTTCCCAGTACTACCTCAACGCGCACGCCGGGCCGCACCTGGTTGCGGAACCGCTCAGGTACGCTCCAGGTGTAGTTCCTGGGCAGGGCCAATGGTATGATAACTTCTGCAAACAAGATTCAAATGTAAGTCAGATCATCGGGTTTTTAATCAAGGGGAACTGTTGCATTTTATCGGAGGGTACCAGTAGCTCGCCTCTGGCGAGTTACTGATATTTAGTCGCCTCCCGGCGACGCTGTGTTCGCCAGAGGCGAACAAATACAGGTCACACGCGGTGACTCGAGCGACTGCAGCACCCTGTTACTTTATGCAGCACCCTGCTACTTCATTCTGCTTCCTTGATCCAGTCTGCCTGGTATTTCCTGAGTGCTCCCGCCATTACATTGTACACTTTTTCTTTCAGTGCAGGCAGGTCCTTTTGCGTGAGCCCTTCCACGGGAACGGGCGCTAAGAAAACACTGCGGCTTTTTCCCGGGTTGAGGGAAAGCACGCTTTTATAATGTTGCCTGGCATAGGTATCCAGGAATAATAGTGGCTTGATGGGCGTTTGTGTTTCGATGGCAATCCGGAAAGCGCCGTCATAAAAACTTCTGAGGGGCTCCTGCGATTCATTGAAAGTACCTTCAGGAAAAATGAATATGGAAATTCCCCTGCGGATCACGGACTTCAGTATGCGCACACTTTTAGCGCGGTTCTCGGCACTGGACCTGTCTACCGTTACTGCCGCATTCCGGTAAATGAAGCCGAAGACCGGCACTTTTCCCATTTCTGCTTTCCCAAGAATGCGGAGCGGCTGCCGGACCGTTTTCACGATCACGGGAATATCCAGGTAAGAGATATGGTTGGCAACGAAAATATATTGCTCCTTTTTATCATGCGGCGATTCAAAGATATTCCGGTGACGGATACCGATGGAGAAGAACCAGATATCCGTCCAGCACTGGCATGCCCTGTAGATGATATTACCTCCCCTGATCTTGCCGAAAAAAGAAGCGATGATCACTACCGGAACAACCAGCAGCATCAGCACCACAAAAATGATAGCGGCATACAGGAAATAGAGGCCTCTCAGGGGCATTAAGATATACTTCATCAGGGTCGAAAGCGTAAATATAATATTAGGATCGCATTACCCGAACTACGTAATAGGTTTTAACTTATTTGCAGTTGCAGGGCCAGTCGGTATCCAGGTCAATCACGGTGATCACCACCATGCCCCTGTCTGAGGGTGCAAAAATGATCCGCACTTCCTGCCCGTCCTTTGTTTTGCCCTCCAGGGCGTATTTGGGATCGGGTCTGGCGGCGGGCTCGCTCTTTCGGTCATTGATCCGTCCATTGAGCAGGATATCCCGTACTTCGGCCTCATCGATATGGCGGCAGCCCATGCGGCAGCGGGCATGTTTGGTAAAGATCAGCTTTTCCGAGCGGCGGTTGAAACCTTCGGGCCGGTTGGGCTCGTCGCTGGGTGGTTTGGCCGGGTCACGGCGCCCCGGCAGGCTGTCGCGCTTATTATCAGCCAGTTCTTCCCTTTGTTCCTGCCGGGCTCTTTCCTTTTCCTGCCGCGGCTGATGTTTCCTGATCAGGGTGGCCACCATCACCGCTATGAAGGCTGCCAGCATGATCACATACTTGCTTTTTGAGGTCTTCATTCAACCTGTTTTGTGCAAATTAACGGCAAAACCCAAACTATCCTATCTTTGCGCCCTGATGGAAACAAAAAGAACAGTGGCATTTCACACCCTGGGTTGCAAACTCAATTTCTCGGAAACCTCTACCCTGGCCAGGATGCTGGAACTGGATGGCTTCGAGAAGCGGGCCTTTGAGGACCTGGCGGACGTGTATGTGATCAATACCTGTTCTGTAACGGAGAATGCCGATAAGGAATGCCGTCACCTGGTACGCCGCATCCAGCGCAAGGCGCCACAGAGCCTGGTGGTGATCACCGGCTGTTATGCGCAGCTCAAACCAAAGGAGATCGCTGAGATCCCCGGTGTTGACCTGGTACTCGGCGCGGCCGAAAAGTTCAATATCGGACAGCATCTGAAAGAGCTCACCAAAGGGAATTCCGCCCTCATCTGCAGCTGTGATATAGAGGATGTGAGTGGCTTCAACGCCTCCTATTCCCGTAACGACCGCACCCGCACCTTTATGAAGGTGCAGGACGGCTGCGATTACAATTGTTCTTTCTGCACTATACCTATGGCCAGGGGCAAAAGCCGCAGCGATAATGTGGAGAATGTGGTAAAGCACGCTACCCGCCTGGGCTCAGAAGGTGTGAAAGAGATCGTACTAACAGGTGTTAACCTGGGCGATTTCGGCAAGGGCGCCGATGGCAACAAGAAACATGAGGAAGACTTCTTCCAGCTGGTGCAGGCGCTGGACCAGGTGGAAACCATCCAGCGTTACCGGATCTCCAGTATCGAGCCCAATCTTTTGACCAATGAGATCATTGAACATGTTGCCAACAGCAATAAGTTCATGCCTCATTTCCATATTCCCCTGCAAAGCGGCAGCAATAAGATCCTCGGACTGATGCGCAGGCGCTACAAAAGAGAACTGTATGCCGACCGTGTTCAGCTCATCAAGACCCTGATGCCACACTGCGCCATTGGTGTGGATGTGATTGTGGGATTCCCCGGCGAAACCGACGAGGATTTCAAAGAAACATTCAACTTCCTTCACGCCCTCGATATATCCTATCTCCACGTTTTCACCTATTCGGAGCGCGACAATACCAAAGCGCTGGAAATTACACCCGTTGTCCCCATCGAGGTGAGGCACGAACGCAACAAAACGCTGCGCAACCTTTCCTACATGAAAATGCAGTACTTCACGCAACTCCATGCCGGTCAGACACGTAAAGTATTGTTTGAGATGTTCGACAAGAACGGGATGATGGAAGGTTATACTGACAATTACATCAAAGTGACCACTCCGCACCGTACAGAATGGGCTAACCAGATCGTGGAATGGAAATTGTAAATCCAGGTATAAAACCTTTTCCTGCTATTTACTGTTATAGTTATCAGTCATGAAAAAATTCCAGGTTACGATACATTTTGAAATGGATGATGAGTTTACCTCCCTGGTCCCCTCCCACCGTGTATACATCAATACATTGATCGAGAAAGGGATCATCGATCAGTATGTGGTAAGTATGGAGTCTCAGCGTGTGTGGATCACTTTCACTGCTGAAGACAAGGAAGAAGTGGATGATTACCTGTTGAAATCACCGCTCTTCAAATACTGGAGTTACGAGATCGATGAATTGTTTGTGGTGGATGGCCAGCATTACCGCCTGCCCGCAGTGAGGCTCAATTAGTAAACCAGCATGTATTTGTAGAATGCCGGAAACTCCCGCATCACGTAAAGTACGTCCTTTCCGAAATAGCTCCTGGAATGATCGCCCTCCACGTTTTCAAAACCCAGCTTCTTTACTATATATTTACAACGCAGCACATGGAACCAGCTGCTCACTACCACGGCTGACCGAAAATGGCATGTCTGATTCAGCGTGATGAAATTCTTCGCTGTGAGATAACTGTTAGCTCCTTCATTATCGGTATAAACATCACCGGCTGGCACGCCCTGCTGCAGGAGATAGTTCCGCATGGCATCTCCCTCGGGATAACCCGAATCACCTGTTCCCCCGCTCACCATGATTTTTCCGACCTGCTTATTACGGTAAAGAGTAAGCGCAGCATCTACCCTTCCTTTGAGCCAGGGGCTGAGACCGCCATGCCGGTACACCGTATTACCCAGCACAATGGCCACATCGGCATTGCCTTTAAAATCCCGCAGCCCAACAATGGCGGCCCAGGAACAATGAATAATCATCCAGATGAAAACGAGGAGAAGACTGCGCCGGAAAACTTTGCTGCTCATGATGAGAAGTATGGATTAAGGGGATTACTGTTTGAAAATCAATTTGCAAAAATGGCTTCAGCCCGCAAATTAACCTATGCAATTTTTTTGTGAAAGAATATATTCTTACCTTTTTCGGGTAATTATACGTAGCAATTCTCCGATCGGCCTTATCCTACAAGGGCAATCCTTACTCTGACCTCCATTTCAGGGCCTCTTTGGTCCTGGAATGCGACATTTATTGACAAAATAAGAAAACTAAAGGTTAGCGATAACCGTAAATGGTTTTGATGCTCCGGACCATGGCCTGCATCACACCACAATCAAGCGCTATGATCAATTCTACGCACCTTTGCCATATCCTCATTGTTGAAGACAGTCCCAGCGACTTATACCTTTTCAAGGAATATCTCCAGTTATCTGAATTGAAAGTAGACAACCTGCATCATGCCGCGTCCCTCGCTGAAGCCATGCCCATTGTGGAGAAGCATCAGCCCGATCTCATCTTCCTGGACCTTACCCTGCCGGACAGTGATGGCATCGACACATTCAAACAGCTTCACCAGCAGGCCTCCCATATCAGCATCATTGTGCTCAGTGGCCTCGATGATGAGCAGGTGGCCCTTCAGACCATTGCCGAAGGCGCCCAGGACTATCTGATGAAAGGCGAATATGATGAAAAGCTGCTCACCAAGGCAATCATGTACAGCATCGAACGGAAGAAGATCCTGCAGCATGTGGTTGAGAATTATGAACGTTTCAATACCCTGATCAAAGCCACCAATGACACTATATGGGAATGGGACCTCAGCAGTCAGCAGATCACCTGGAATGAAGGTATCACCACTACTTTCGGGTACCTTGCCTCAAAAGTGAAACCAACCAGCAACTGGCATCATAAAAACATACACCCTGACGACCGTGAACGGGTGCTCAGCAAGATAGAACGCTGCCTCAGCGAAGGACAGGATCAGTGGGAAGACGAATACCGTTATCTGACTGCTGCCGGCATCTACAAAACGGTATACGACCGTGGGTATATTCTCAGGCGCGATCTGAAGCCATATGGTATGATCGGCGCTATGCTTGACATCACGGAGCGTAAACGCAAGCAGGAGGAACAGATCGAAACGCAGAAACTGATCACCCGGATCACCATTCAGACACAGGAGCAGGAAAGAAGGGAGATCGGGCTGGAACTGCACGATAATATCAACCAGATCCTGGCCACGGCCAAACTCTGTGTTGATATGGCCATCAATGAAGAAGATATCAGCAAGGAATTGCTTTACAAAAGTTACGACAGTATTTCAAAAGCCATCAATGAGATCCGCTCCCTTTCCAAGAACCTGGTACCTCCATCCCTGGGTGATATCGGTTTGAAGGAAGCCTTGCTGGAGATGATCGAGAACATGACCGTTACGCCCGGCCTGAAGATCAGGATCCGCGCCAACGATCCGCATATCGAGAGTTTATCCAATAACAAAAAACTCATTATTTACCGGATCGTGCAGGAGCAGGTAAACAATATCGTGAAACATGCAAGGGCCAGTCTGGCTGAGATTGAATTGAAGACGGATCAGCAACAGACGCATCTTACCATTAAAGATAACGGCATCGGTTTCGATCCAAAGAAAAAAGGGAAGGGTATCGGACTGCATAATATCTACAGCCGTGTGGAAATGCAGAACGGTCATATGGACATTATCAGCAGCCCTGGCGAAGGTTGCATGCTGAAGATCACGATGCCGCTTTAAAATTTCTCCGGGAAGTACTGCTTCAGCACGTCCATCAGCATTTCCTGCGTAAGTGGCTTGTTCCTGAATTCCGCGATCATATTGTGGTTTCGGGCTTTCACTTCATCTTCCGGGTTATAGGAAGTGGTAAGCATTACTACCACAACACGGGCCTTCTGGTCAGGTGTAAGCTTTTTGTATTCATCCAGGAATTCCCAGCCATCCATGGCGGGCATATTGATATCGAGAAAGATCAGATCAGGCGTGGTAGAGACTTCAGGTTCTCCTTCAGGACCTGATTGCAGAAATTCCAGCGCGTCAGTGGCACTTTGTTCAACCTGTACGGTTTCAGTACAGCCTGCTTCATCGATGATCATTTTGTTCAGGTAATTTGTTGGCTCATCGTCGTCGATCAGTAGGATGCAGTTTAATTTTCGTTTCATGTCAGTTATGTTTCTGAGATCGTGAAGAAAAAGGTACAGCCCTTGCCAGGCTCTGACTCTACCCAGATCTTACCGCCGTGTAACTCTACTATTTTTTTACAATAGGCAAGCCCGATTCCCGTGCCTTCATAATCTTCTCTTTTGTGCAGCCGCTTGAACAGCACAAATACTTTTTCTGAATAGGCAGGGTTGATGCCGATGCCATTGTCTTTGAAAGAGAACACCCAATGCCCGTTCTCTCTCTCAGCCTTAACACTTACTTCGGGTGCGATATCCTTCTTACGGAATTTCATGGAATTGCTTACCAGGTTCTGGAACAATTGCTTCAGTTCCGTTTTATATCCTGTGACCTCCGGTAGTTTGCCGCTTACTACTGTGGCGTTATTCTCGCGGATGCTCCGGTCAAGGTCATGCAACACGTCTTGTAACAACTCATTGCAATCGATCGGTACAAGTTCTTTCTCTTTTCCCAATCTCGAATAGTCGAGCAGGTTATGGATCAGTACCTTCATGCGGTCCGAGGACGCCGTAATGAAATCCAGGTACTGGTCTGCGTTCTTATCGAGCTGCCCATGGTACCGTTTCCGCAACAGGTCCACAAAACTGGTAGTGGTACGCAATGGTTCCTGGAGATCATGCGAAGCTACGTAAGCAAACTGTTCCAGGTCGCGGTTTTTTACTTCCAGCTCCGCAGTTCTCATTTTCACTTTCCTTTCCAGCGAGTTATTCGCCTCGCGGATCTCTCTTTCCAGTTTTTTCTGCTGGGACACGTCCCTGATGGCCGCAGTGAAAAGCATTCCGTCTTCAGACTTCATAGGACTGAGACTTATTTCGATGGGGAATTCATCCCCGTTCAATCTTCTTCCAAAGAACTCCAGTCCTTCCACAATGGGGCCTGGCTTTTCGGTTTTGCCGGCGCTGCTGCGTCCCATGGCCAGGAGGCTTTCATATCGTGAAGGCATCAGCAGTTCCACATTGGAACCGATCATGAGATCACGATCATAGCCGAACATCTTTTCCGTTTGCGCATTCACCAGCTGAATGGTGCCACGATCATCCATGATCACCATACTGTCCGGCGCGGCTTCCAGCAGGTTCCTGAATTTCTCTTCCGCTCTTTTGCGTTGTTCCACTTCGGCTTCAAGCTGTTTGGAGGAGCGAAGGGAAAAAGCAACCGGCAGTAACCTGATCAGGTACATCACAGTCAGCCAGCTCAGAATTCCGGTAGCAAACCGGGTCAATGCATTCAGTCGGTAAAACGGAACCCAGAAAGTGATGGCATCGAACAGGTGCGTGAGGCCGCAGGCCAGGATGAATGCGGCAAACAGGAAATACAACCTGTAAAACCGGGCATCATGCCTTTTGGATATATAACGCATGATGATCAGCGGGATGGCGAAATAGGCGGACCAGACAAGCAGGTCACTGATAATATACAGCCATCCATGAAAATCAGTCCAGGTTCCGCATTTCCAGCGGGGAGGCCAGTCCGAAGTATCCAGTAACTTTTCAAAGAATTCGATTACCTGCCGCATACAGTGTTATTGAAGCCACATCCGGCAGTTCTAAACATGCTAGAGCCTGGCTCAGGATGAAGGCCACTAAAGTTACAATCAATTTCCTTTAATTATCAAGTCAAGGTAAAACAGCCTCATTCACATTGACAATATAAATATTTATTTGACAATTCGCAATCTGCTGGGAAAGAGAGCGTTTTCGTATTTATTGTCATAGGGGTAAAACGAAAGGATGTGTAATTATCCGGTAAATTGCAGACTAACCTTTGCCCCTAAAAATTCTATGTATGAAATGGCATAACAAAGTCACTTCATTGCTAAATATCACTTATCCCGTTATCCAGGCGCCCATGCTTGGCATTACCACGCCAGAGATGGTGGCAGCTGTTTCCAACGCCGGTGGGCTGGGATCCCTGCCTGTAGGCGGCCTCTCAGCCGATCAGACAAGGGAACTGATCCGTGCCGTGAAGGAGCGGACCAATAAGCCTTTCGCCGTTAACCTTTTTGCCCATTCCAACCCCATTTATATTGATCCGTTGGCCTTTTCGGCCATGCAGCAGTTCCTCACCACGTTTGCGGCTGCCCATGAAATCGCGTATGTGCCGCCGGTACTGGACCTTCTGAAATACAATACCTATCACCACCAGATAGATGTACTGCTCAGTGAAAAGATCGCCGTGGTGAGCTTCACTTTCGGGATCCCCGAAGATGAGTATATCGCCACGCTGAAGAACCGGGGCGCCAGGCTGATCGGAACAGCCACCTGTGTGGAAGAAGCCCTGCTGCTCGACAATAAATTTGTGGATTTGATCACCGCTCAGGGAGCCGAAGCGGGTGGACATCGTGGTACTTTTATAACAGACGGTCCGCCGCCGATGATCGGCACCATGAGCCTCGTTCCCCAGATCGTGGATGCTACCCGCCGGCCGGTGCTGGCTGCAGGTGGCATCGCCGATGGCAGTACCATGATGGCTGCTATGATGCTGGGCGCGCAGGGCGTACAGGTAGGCAGTGCCTTCCTGGTCTGTAATGAAAGCTCAGCGCCGGTGTCGCACAAGCACCGGATCCAGAATGCATCGGCCAGCGATGCGATCTTAACCAGGAATTTGTCAGGGAGATGGGCAAGAGGTATCGAAAATAAACTCATCCGCGCTATTTCGGAATCAGGCCTCACGCCACTGCCCTACCCTGTTCAGCAAAGTCTGACGGCAAGCATAAGAAGTTTCGCGCAGCAGAAGGATCTGGCGGATTTCACTACCATGTGGGCCGGGCAATCAGCATCAAAGGCTGTGAGAAAGTCAGCCGCTGCGATATTCCAGTCATTTATTGATCAGGCGCAAACGAGCTTTGAGCAGATAGAGAAGCATGTGCAGGTGAGGGATTGATCGATATCAGGAACCTAGTCCCTTTTCAAACAGGTATCGCTGAATAAATGCCTGATCACGATATGGATTTTCCCTTTTCATTTCTGGTTGCCTTTCGCTGCTTCTCTTTCAATTCCATTTTGGTCATATTGAAAAGAATACTGTTCCTGCTGTTCACTCTTTGCACCAGGTGTACGTGTGCAATAAAGTCTTCCACAATCTGTATTTTATCACTTGGAGTAACCACCAGTAACTGCAGGTGTAACTGCTTACACAGTTCCATCAGATACGTAGCCTTCTCTTCATCCTGGTTACTGAAGCTCTCATCCACTGCAATGAATCGAAGACTTCTCGCATTTTTTCCCTCCCTTGTAATACCGAATTGATAAGCGATTGCCGAACAAAGAATAGTATATGTCAGTTGGGCTTTCTCCCCACCGGAAAGCTGTCCCATCTGCCTGTACGTTTTTTTCAGCTCATCTGTATTCCTGAAACGTTCATCAGCCCAGAATTCAAACCAGTTCCGGACATCCAGTACCCGGCCGCGATATGACTCCCCTTCATCCAGGTTGTTGATAAGGGGCTGCACCTTAGTTCTGAAATGTGCAGCTTTCTCATCAAATGAACTTTGCTGCCAGTTCACAGCCTGCGGAAGTGCTTCAAGCAACATATTCCTGAATTCTTTAACGGTTGCATCTGCAACAGAGCGGATTCCCAATTGAATATATGTATCCGGAAGTCTGTTGAAGTTGATGCCCGCGAGGGATTTGTTCAGTACATCGATGCTCTGACGAATGGTTTGCTCCCAGTTACTGAGCTCTTCATTGAGCTCTCCCATTTTATATACCATGGTATCATGGAGGTAGCGCTCAAAATCTTTTTTGTACTTTGGCAGATTATCTGTTTCCAGCTTGTCCAGCCACTCGATGTATTCTCCTGCGAACTCTTTTTCATTCGAGAAAGGTTGAACATCCGCTGCCCAGTCTGTAAATCTTTGCAGCGTTTCCAATGGCGGGTTCTTGATCTTATGGATGGACCTTTCAATAAAGCTTCCTTCCCTGCTCACCATCTCTTCAATTTTCTGAGCCCTTTCTTCAATTTTATCCTTCAGTCCGGAAAACTGTTCCTGGATATTTTTGAGGGAAATTTCGGCAAGCCCGGTACTGTACTTTTGTTGAAACTCCAGCAATCTTTCTTTATCCTCAGCAGAAAGAATATTTAATGCAGGCATTAGCCCACGCTGATCTGCATCCATTTCTTCAAGCCTTGTTTCATCAACTTTGATCCTTCCGACAAGTTCATCCCGCTCCGCTTCCAGCTCATTTCTTTTTTTAAGAAGTTCATCAACCTGCTTCGTCAGGATTTTCAACTGATCGCTCGACTCTTTGAGGGAACCGATCTGATCCTGTGTTTTCTTGATTGTCCTTTGAACAGCACTAACGTTCAACAGGTCAAACCTGCTTTGCTCAGTGATCTGCATCACAGCATTCAACTGACGTTGAAATTTTTTATTCTTAGCTTCAGATCTTTGTTCCGCCTCGCCCGCTTTCTCAATTTCGGCCAGTAACTGCAAACGTCTGTTCTGAAGGGCTTCCCGCTTACGTTCATTATTCCACCCCATCACATAATTACTGGCATCATTACTTTGAGGGCGATCATCTTTTTCATGTCTGGAGCGGTTCTTGATCAGTCCATACACCGTTATGGCTTTATCATAGCGCTCCAGCTCTTTTTCATTATTGGCGCAATAATAATCCATGTGCACAATGATATGCTGTTCCACCCAATCACTTAAAGGATGTTCAGGATGGAATTCCAGCAGGTTCACTATGGCGCCATCTTCGGAGTGTCTGGGCACCGCTATATCCTGAACATGTTCATATATCAGCCTGGCCCTCAGGTTCGTTTGATTCACATACTTGCTGACCTTACGGTAATGCTTATGCGGGACCAGCATTCGGATGGCAAGTCCACGTAACAGTTTTTCCATTGCCGGTTGCCATTCCAGTTCCTCCGTTCTCACCTGCATCAACTCTCCTGCAAACGGCAGCTCTGACGTATCAAGCTTCAATGCAGCACAGATATCCTTTCTGAGGGCAACCAGATGTCCGGGAATATTATGCTTGCTGTGTTGAAGCATATTGAACTCTTCCTCAATACGGTTCTTTTCCTCTTCGGCTTTCTTTAATCTATCCTTTGCATCCCATCTTTCTTCATCATTATTCCTGACCTCCGTTTGTACTTTTTTACTGATCCTGTCTGCCTCCTTTAGTATCCGCTGGAAAGAAGGTTCGTCAACTGGCTGGTCCTGAATTCCCAGCTCGCGGCTCCAGTCATTGAATTTTTCCAATGCCAGTTCTGCCTGTCTGAGCTGGACTTCCTGGTTCTCCAGGTCTTTCTCCAATTGCAACAAACGTTGTCCGGCCTTATTACTATCCAGCTGGTTTTGCAGTTGCCTCTCCTCTTCCAGCATTGAAGAGATCCTGAGCCTGGCTTCTGCCAGCTTTTCCTGCAATGCTTTCACTTCCTTTTTACCCAGCACAATACCTGCATCAAGCAGGTTGTATTTGGTATAAATATTCCATAATCTGGCAATATCGATTTCCTCTTTGGCTCTCACCAGTTCATCAGCCTGTTCCTTATAAACCAGGAAACTCTTCTGCAACGGCTTGAGTAACCTGATCTGCTCCTCCACTTTTTCAATATTCCGTTGCGCATCCAGCAGTGTGCCGAGGTGTTTCTTCAGGTCCTGGAACTGCTCTTCCATATTGCGGGGCTCCAGCATATGCGTGCGGATGAAACCATTGAGCTCACCAAGCACTTTGATACCCACCGTTTGGTTGAAAAGCCCCAATGCCTGTATGCTCTGCATACCAAGCACATCCACCATGCGTTGTGCATAGCGGCTCGCACTATCGAACCACTCTACTGTTTTACGACCTTTATTATGTTGTGTATCGATTCGCTTTCTCCAATTGCCATTCAGATCAAAGGGCTTAAAATCATCTTCAATATGGAGTGGTTTATGAGCGATGGCAAATACGCGCTTCATTTCATTGCCACTGAAGTAACGCACCTGGAAAAGTGTAACGTATTGTTCAGCCTCATTCGCGAAATGCGCCAGAAGCACACTGTAGGCGGTCTCGCGGGATTCCCGCAGGTAAAGGGTTTTGGTTCCCTGCCCATTCTCAGTACCTACTGTACCGTATCCACCCATGATATAGGATTCTTCGGTACGGTCGCCTTTCTTTTCAGAGCCTGAGCTCTGGTTATAGAAACGATATTTTTTTTCAGGAACAATAAGCGTCAGCAATGCATCCACGAAAGTGGTCTTGCCACTTCCGTTGGCGCCGGTGAGCAGGGATGTTTCCCCACCAGGATTGATCTTCCACACATGTTCATCAAATGTACCCCAGTTGAAGATCTCCATATACTGCAACCTGAACCCGCTCTTGCCATCATCCGTGCTGAATACCGTTAGCTGCATGTGCCTGTAATTGTTGTTTGAAGTTTTCCAATATTTCGTTATCAACTTTTGCCTTGATGATCTTGCGGACCCTGAATTTCTGTTCATCAGGTATATCATGATCTTCCACACGATGCAGGAATCCCATCTCTTCCACGCGATCGATCAGCTTATCGAGCTCTTTGATGAATTTCACACGGCTGGCATTTTCTTTAAAGAAGAGTTCAGCATACTCTTTGATCTCGCGTCGCTTCCGGATCAATTCCCGGCTGGTAACCTCTCCTACTTCGAACTCCGCCATCATATCGCGCAGCAAAACCAGCAATACACTTTCTTCATAGTTGATGTTTGTCCGGCGGACCCATCCTGCCGTACTGTCTTCTTCATCGAGTTTCATCTGCTCCAGGTATGCATAGCCATCATCCTTGTCAAGTACCAGGATCAGTCCAAGCTGTTGCAGGAAAATAGTGAGCTCACCCTGGTATTGCAGCAGCTGTTCCCAGGCTCTCTTTTCAAAATACTCAACTGGCCCTTTCAGCAGTTTGATGAATAATCCGGTGTATGGAAGCATTAGAATTCTTTTAATGTTTGAATGAACTAACGGCTGAAAAGCAGGTACGGCACTTCAATAAAACGCGTTTGCTCCTTATTCAGCGGTATCAGCTCTTTCATATTGGGCAAGGTCTGAACGCGATTACCCTTTTCTTTGAGAAAGCTGAAATAACTGACAACTTCACCCACCCCATGTTCCAGCCCTACTGTATCGATGATCTCACGCAGAGTGGCTGTATGATGTTTTTCCAGCACTGTTTCCACCTGGCCCCATAATTTCTTTTTATCAATAAAGGCAGTATTGAGCATCCTGTTGAAACGTTCCAGGTCTTCCACTTTTTCAGAAGCATTGGCAGGTTGTTTCACTACAGGCGGAGCAGATTTAGGCATCAGTGTGAGCTTGCGCTCCATGCTCATTTTTATCTCTGCCGCCCCGGTAGTGGTAAGGCCTGCATCCACTTTATTCTCATCCATCAGCTGGAATACCAGGTCCTTGATGGAACTGATCTGCTGACGGAGTCTTCTGTGACGTGCGATCTCTTTCTCAGTGATGATGCGGCTCAGTTTCTCCGCCATCTTATCGTTGGCATCGTACACACTGCGCCCCTGCTGCAACAGCAGGCTTTTTATATTACGGACATAATTACTGTTGGTTTCAATCTCACGTTCCTGCAACAATGCCAGCAGGCTGTCCGTCATCTGTTTCCATTCCTCCTGTCCGCTGCGGCTGATGAGGAAGTCCCAGAATGCATAGAAACTCTTGCCCTGGTCGCTTTTGCGGAGCTCATCATATGCGCCGAAAGCAAATCCCAGGATGGCACCCTTGCTGGCTTCCGCCTTCGTGTGTTGCTCCACGATAGCACGGTGGATGCCTTTGAAATTATCTTCCACCTCCCTGAAATCACTGAGGAGCTCGTAGCTGAGACGAATGAACCAGTCGAGCCGCTCCGTTACCTGCGCATTGCTGAACACTTCCGGCTGGTAGCCCATTTCCAGTTTCTTGATCTCCCTGTCTATTTCCGCACGTTTATTCTTCAGGTCTTCCAGGCGGGCGGCGCTGTTGTCCTGCGTGTATTCCACCATTTCCTTAAGGGTCTGGAAGAGGAAGCGGAAACGGCTTTCAGTACCCACGAATTGTCTTTTCTGGAGGCTCTGCAGCCACTGGAACACTTTTTCGGTATGGGAACTGAGCTGGTACTGGGTCACGGAATCCCCGTCCGGAAAATCCTGGAGCAGTCTTTTCTGTACCCAGTTGAGCAGGTATTTGCGTGCACGGCTCTCCTCATCCTCCCCGAATTCGATCCGGGCTTCCTCCAGGTCCTCTGTGCCTTCCGCATGGGTACGCAGTTCCTCCGCCAGTACGGATGTAAGTACCGGTTCCGGAATACTCAGCCTGTTCTCGGATTTGAAGGTCTGGTACAGGAATGGCAATACCCAGTGGGCATTGCGCATACGGATCATTTGTACAGCAGGAGAAGTGGTTAACAGTTCAGATATTTCGGATTGCAACATGCTTTCTTCACGAGATTTGGCGCCCAATTTATTAATAATACCCTAATAGTTAAAAAAACTATCTTCACATCCTATAAAACCTCCTTAGATGCTCACCCGCAGGCGTTTCATTGGTCAGACCATCCGCGCGGCCGTATTGATCGGCGCCGGCAATACCCTCCTTTCTTTCGTACCCGGAACTTTTACCCTGCCAGACAGGAAAAAGGTGAAACTGCGTTTTGCCCTTGCATCCGATGGGCATTTCGGGCAGCCAAAGACTGATTTCGACCTCACCCACTCCACCATGGTCGACTGGTTGAACCGGGAAAAAGAAACCCGTGGCCTGGATTTCAGTGTCATCAACGGTGACCTTTTCCATGATAATCCTGCATTCTTCCCCAAGGTGAAAGCGGTCTGGGACCGGCTGAACATGCCCTGGTATGCCACCCATGGCAATCATGATCATGTACCGGAAGAGGAGTGGAATAAAGCGCTCGGTTATTCCTGGCACCATGCTTTTGAGCAGGGCGATAACGGCTTCATCATCCTGAACACGGCTGATGTGACCGGGAAATATGTTTGTCCTGATCTCAGCTATGCGGAAACCCAACTGAATCGATTCGCCGGCAAGAAAAACCTCTTCGTTTTTATGCATATCACCCCGTTCAAATGGACGGACAATGGCATCGAGTGCCCTGAACTGACTTCCCTGTTTGCGAAACAATCCAATCTCAAAGGCATCTTCCATGGTCATGACCACGACCAGGATGCTGTAAAAGAGAGTGGAGGGAAGCATTATTTCTTCGATGGACATATTGGTGGCAGCTGGGGCGTTCCTTATTATGGCTACAGAATTGTGGAAGTGATGAAAAATGGAGAAGTACTAACCTATCAGATGAACGGAACGCTTTCAAAACAGCAGAATAATAATAGCATTAAGTAGTTCAGGTTGCTTGCCGGACCCGCGTACTCTACTGATGTTCCGGCAAGCAATACCTGCGGCTCAGCATTTCCATGAAACGGCCGGATCTGTTCCATTGTCAGGGAAAAGACTAAATCCAATTTTTATGTCTTTTCTGAAGATCACATCCTTTATCCTTTTTATCAGTGGGTTCCATGCCCTTCATGCCCAAACATTCCAGAAAATTTACCGGGTAAACCCCGGCATTACGCATCAGTTCAGAAAAATGGTGCGCATCAGCCAGGATGAATTCGCCTTCATCACTACAAAACATTTCTATCGCATCGATCAACAGGGGAATGTGCTGGCAGAGCGGAATTGGGATGAGGCAGGTCTGTACCTGGAGCATCTGAGCAGGTTCACCAACGGCGACTTCTGCATTACTGGCTCACTGTACGGCACAAACAATATTATCAGGCTTTACCGGATATCTCCCTCCGGACAGATCACACTGCAAAAAGACATTCATGTAGTCAATAATTTCGACCAGCTTAAACTGGTAGCCGGAAGCAGCGACCATCAATACCTGTCGTTCAGCCACCGTGAACCAACAGGTAACCATGCAGATTTATATTATTTCGATGGACAGTTCAACACCGTATGGAAAAAAGAGTTCACCTTCGATCTTGGTGGCGAGCTGGATGCAGTTGAAGGTGAGAATAATGGCGTGGAGTTGCTTCATAACAGCGGAGGCGTCAGCAAGACCGTCCACCTGAAAGTGGATACAGACGGAGATTATACAGTCCAGCCAGTAAATTACCAGCCCGCAGCAAATACAACAGGTATTCTCAGAAGGATGATCAAAACTCACGATTCCGGTTATCTCTATGCCGGTTACGAAAAAGAAGGAACCAGGAACAATGATATCCTGCTGGTAAAAACAGGCAGGGATGGGAACACAGAATGGGAAAAAAGACTTGACCTGTATTTAGGTGATATCGATGAAGACATTTCGGTTACTGATCAGGGATATATACTGCTTGCCAGAACAGGACTGACACCTCAGGACCAGGATCAGGTGGGGGCTAATATATCGCTGATGAAAATGGATCCTGTTGGGAATCCGTTATGGGTCCGCAGTTTCGGAACAGCAGGAACAGACTATGGAAAAAGCCTGCTGGTGAACCTGGATGGCAGTATCCTTTTTGGTGGTCAGGCCACCACTTATTATTCTGTGTCCTCCGAACCCGTTTTATTCCGGACAGATCAGAATGGATTGATGCAGCAATCCGGCTTCCCTTTACCATTGGTCAATCCATCTCCCGTTATAACCATTAACCCTGACCCCGGTAAAAAAATCCAGCGGCTTGTCAATGGGATTGTTCATTCAGATGACGGAACCATCATGGCTGCACTGGAAATGGATCCTGTAACAGAAAAGTTCCAATCCAGGATCACCCGAACAAACCAACAGGGAGCTGTGCTCTGGCATAAGGAATTGCCATATACTCCATTTGAGAACATACTGATGAAAGCATTATCCGGCGGCCATTTCATCTCCGTAGCCCAGGCAAAAGGCGGGCTGTTCGGGAATGTTTTCAAAGTTTCAAAAACCGACGCCGATGGAAACTTCCTTTGGGTATCTGAAGTATTCAGTACTGCCATCCGCGATATAATACCTGCTCCTGATGGAGGTTTTCTGCTTTGCGGAATGGAAAATGCAGGTCTCGGTTCAGAAACCAGGAAACTCATACTTCTCAAACTGAACAGCACCGGTCAGCAGGAATGGAAACAGGAACACAGCATTCATGGGAAATATATCGTGGGAAGATCACTGGCCATCACACCACAGAATGATATCCTTGTTGCAGGTTATGAAATGCCGATGCAAACTCCTTACGCCAGTCTCTTCCTGGCTAAATTCAATGCACAGGGAATACTTTCCTGGTACAACACTTTTCCTTATGGCCAGAATCAGGCCATCGCCACCAAACTCATCGTCACTGCAGACAACAGTTACCTGATCACCGGATATATCCGCTATTTCGCAGATCTCAATAAACAGGATATCCTATTACTGAAGACTGATCAGCACGGTGTCAGACAATGGGAGAAACAATTCGATTTCGATAAATTCGATGCCGCTTCCGCGCTGCTGGAAACAGCCGGACATTATTTCCTGGCTGGTACCAGCGGCCTGCCGGAACTGGGCCCCAGAGAGAGCTTCGGCTTCCTGATGAAAACAGATCCCGATGGAAATCAGAAAGGAGCTGCATTCTTTGGCAACAAAGGAACAGAGCTCACCTGCACGGATCTTCAGAGCATCAACAACAAGCTCGTTTTTCTGGGTACCATACAACAATCACTGGGTGTGGAAAGACCATTCAGAGCGGAACTGACAGCAGACATCGTATTATCTGCCCCCTTTATTGAAATCAACAAAAAGGTAAAACTCTTCCCTGTCCCGGCTTCCCGAAGGGTAAATCTTCAAATAGATAATGCCTATACAGGAATTGTTCGTATATCTATCACCGGTATATCAGGAATAGTTCTGCTTCATTCAACAATAACCAAATCTCTCCCCTTTCAACAATTTCCACTTGACATATCCGGCTTACCAACCGGCACCTACCTGGTGGAAGCAGTAATGGGAAAAGAAAAGATTTCCCGGAAACTCGTCATCGCAAAACCCTAAGTGAGAGAAGGGTAAATGCCTTGGGGACGAATTGAAGTTTCCTGTTTTCCCTGTTTGTTATGTTTTCGGTTATTGCTGTTGCAGTTGCCGGGGGGCAGGGAAATCCGGCTGCGGTTTAATAACTGAACTGTAAAATTTATATGAGCTGTTGGGTTGGTTTGAAACAATGTCATGCTTCTTTTCGGGACGCAGCGTAAGGCGTCATGCGCGGCGTGATCCAGTGCAATACCAGCCAGGCAAGCAGGAACGATAGTCCGCAGAAAATGAAAATGATATTATAGCCCTGTGTGATGTTGCCGGCTGATTTGTAGAATTCGAGAATACCGCCGATAGCGAGAGGAAAGAGCACGCCCCCAATAGCACCGGCCATGCCACCGATACCTATGACGGAACTTACAGCATTACGCGGAAGCATATCGGATACGATGGTGTAGATATTGGCGCTCCAGGCCGCGTTTCCGGCAACAGCGATACTGATGAGGATCACTACGGTCCACATACTGTCGGTATAACGGGCAGCCATAACCGGAAGTACCAGAAGGGCAGAGATGAGTAAGGTGAATTTGCGGGAACGACCGACATTCCAGCCTCTTTTAATGAGCCAGGAACTGAGGAGTCCCCCGCCGATGGCACCGATGGTAGTGGCAGAGTACACAATAACCAGGGGAAGACTCGGCTTCTTGAGATCGAGGTGGAAAGTGCTGCTGAAATAGGACGGCAGCCAGTACATGAAGAAATACCAGATAGGATCAGTGAAGAATTTACCTGCGATGAAGGCCCAGGTCTGGCGAAGCCGGAAGAGCTGCGCCCAGCGGAGTTTAGGTTCATCGGCTTCCTGCTGCTGATCGGAATTGATATGCGCTAATTCGGATGCTGAGATGCGCGCCTGCTTTGATGGAACGGTGTAAAAGATGCGCCAGATGATGAGCCAGATGAAGCCAAGTGCTCCGGTGATGATGAAGGCTTCCTGCCACCCATACCATCCGAGGATCCAGGGAACCAATACCGGCGCCACGCAGGCGCCGATATTGGAACCGGAATCCAGTATGCCGGTGGCTAATGCCCTTTCTTTTTTGGGAAACCATTCTGCAACAGTCTTGATGGCGGCAGGGAAATTGCCCGACTCCCCGATGCCAAGCGCTGCGCGTGCCGCGCCGAAACCGAAGGTACTGCGGACAGCCGCATGCAGCATGGCCGCGATGCTCCAGATGGTGATGGATATGGTGTAGCCAAGCTTCGTTCCTATCCTGTCGATGATCCTTCCGAAAACAACCAGGCCAACAGCGTAAGAAGCCGTAAAGGCCATCACGATATAACTGTATTCCATCTCCGACCAGCCGAACTGCTTTTCCAGTACGGGTTTGAGAAGACCTAATACCTGGCGGTCGATATAATTGATGGTGGTAGCAAAGAACAGTAAGCTGCAGATAAACCAGCGATAGCGTGTTGTTTTCTGGTAAGGTTGCATCCGGTCAATTTTTTTCGGGGTGACGAAGCAGTAAGATAACAGAAAAATATTACAATGCCGAGGCACTGTCTTCATCCAGGAAAAGGATGGCATTAGGATGCGTCCGCAGGATGGTTGACGGATACTGTTCCGAGATCAAATCATGCACCGTATGCTTCACTGCTTCAGCCTTGTTCTTTCCCGGCACCATACAGAACAGGTAACTGGCCCGTGTAAGTGCAGGAATGGTAAGGGTGAAGGCATAGGAAGGTACATCGGAGGTGCTGGCGAAAGCCCCATCATTCACCTGTTGCTGACGGCAGGCATCATCCAGGTCCACCACCTTAACAAGATGGGGATCGCTGAAGTCGGCTACATGCGGGTCATTGAAGGCAAGATGTGTGTTTTCACCGATACCCATACATACTATATCCGTAGGATAAAGCTCCAGAAGTGCCCGGTAGCGGGCGCACTCCTCCTCTGGATTATCTGTTTGTCCGTTCAGGTAATGTACTTCCAGGAAATCAACCTTACTGAAGATCCTTTCGCGGAGAAAAGGACCAAACTGCTGGGGTGCATCGGGAGCCATGCCGAGATACTCATCCATATGGAAACCGCGGATGCGGTTCCACTCAACTGACTCCTGCAGTAAGGCAGCAAGGAATTCATTCTGACTGGGTGCTGCAGCAAAAACGATATTGACCGATTCTTTTTGCTGCAGCAGCTGCCGGATCCTTGCTGCGGCCAGTTTTGCTGCCTCCCGGCCCATTTCAGCCCTGTTCTCGTAAATGTAAACTGGTAAACTGTCTGCCCTCTTCTCTTTCATTTGGGGATGGTTTTCAATTTGTGTGTTCAATTATAATCTCACTTTCACACCCAGGCGTCCCCAGGTGGAATAATATTGCTTTCCATAGATACGGTTCTCTGCTCCATAATAAGTTCGCTGCGGTGAGTTGGTAAAATTCACCACTTCAGCATATACACTCAGCATATTGCTGAACATATAGGAAGTATTGGCATCGAACTGAAGACGTGTATCACGGATCACATCCGTTGCGTCATCTGCACCAAGCGCAATGGTGTAAGAACCGTTATAGTTCACGTTGCCCTGGATGGAGAATTTCTTGTAAGTGAATGACAGAGAACCATTGGCTGCACTGGCTGCCTGACCGGGAAGCCGCAGGTCCTTGCGCAGTTGCGCATTTGCCTTTGATTTGGTGTAGGTGTAATTGGCCAGGATGCTGAATCCTTTCAGGATACCAGGCAGGAAAGTGAGGTTGGCCTGCGCGTTCAGTTCAAGCCCGAATACAGTGGCTCTGTCGCCGTTCAGCGTGCGGAACCACTGCCAGTCTGTGTAAGGAGCAGCACCCTGGAACTCATCACCTTTCAGTACAGTTACACTTCTGTACTGGAATTTGTCGATGCTCTTGTAAAAGAGACCGGCGGAGAGGATTCCGAGGTTATTGAGATACTTCTCAGCCATCAGATCGAGGTTGGTGGAGAAAGCGGGGTCCAGACCGGGATTGCCATCAGTGATGGTAGAACCCAGGTTATTGATCACTCTTCCCGGCACCAGGTCTGTGAAGGTAGGGCGTGAGTAACCGAAAGTAACAGCGCCTCTGATGAGGGTTGTTTTATCGATATCATATTTGGCCTGAATGTTTGGAAGCACTTTGAGATAATGGTTCCTGGCATTCACTCTTGTAGTGCTCACCCAGGCTTCATCGCCATCCTGCTCTACCACATTGCCATCATAGTCTACATCAGTGTACTCCAGGCGAACACCACTCAAAAGCATCCATTTGCTGAACTGGATCCGGTTCTGTACATATCCGGAAGTCACCTGTTCTACCGCATCGAAGAAATATGGATCGATGCTCATGCGCTGCCCGTTTTCCTGGAAAGTGAAATTGGAAGTATTGATATTGTCACGGAAATATTCGCGAACAGCGTTGGCATTAACCCCAAGACCGAATTTGTAATTGTCATCCAGGAAGCTGCCCGACACTTCAGGGCTTCCTGCGAACATGCTGAGTTTGCCGTTTGCAGAGGGTCCTGAATAAAGGAAGGTACCTGCGGAATTCGGACGGAAACGCTCATTGTGCATGCGTTTGTACTTGCCCCCGAATTTCAGGGAAGCAGTGTTGTTGCCGATGGCATACGGAATGGTGAAATTCAGACGGCCAACAATATTGTTGCCACGCGTTGTATAGTTATCTCGTTCAACGAGGTTGAAATTGTACAGAGCCCCGTCATTCTTCCATTCGCTGCCTCCTACCTGAGGATAATCGGAATAGATATCATTGATCTCCATCACTACGTTCCCTGTCTGGAAATTAAAGGCAGTGGCTTCACTTACATATTGTGATTTGTTGTAGAAACCACCCAGATCAATTTTTACCTTACCGATGGCGAAATCGCTGGTAAGACTGAGGTTCAGGTTTTTGGTTCTTTCATTCTGATCCCGGAATTCATTGTATCCCCTGCCCCTTGTGGTGCGATAGGGAGCATCAGCCGAAGCTTTGGTAGTATTGCCTGTTTGCATGCGGGAGCGCTTGCGATAGCGCTCTGTGATATCTTCCAGATCGTTGTACATGGCATTGAGAACAATATTGGAAGAAGGGCTGAACACATAATCGATGGTGCCCGAAAGGCCCTGCCTGCGGCGTTCACCATTGTATTGGACCAGGCGGATATCTGTAGGGAAAAGGATCGAACCTTTGCCATCACCGAAATCTTTGGGCAGCCATACTTCTGCATTCAGTGCGTCGTAACTGTTTTTGGTGCTGTAGGTGGATCCGGTCACCAGCATACCAAGGCGACCGTTGGGATTGCCATTGTTCCTGATCAGTCTTGTTCCGTAACTGATATTGCCCACATACCCTGCTTTTTCACTCATGCCGTTATAGTTGCCGGCGGCTTCGAGTTTCAGGTTTCGTTTGCCTGCTGAGGCCACGGGTGTTTTCATATTCACGGCGCCAGCGATGGCATCGCCATCCATATCCGGTGTAAGGGTCTTGGTCACTTCCATGGAGTTGAGCACGTCGAGCGAAACACCATCCAGGGAGGCATTACGTTCGCCATTCTCCTGGGTGCCCATCACCTGTTCGCCATTGACGTTGATATTGGTGAAACCTCCGGGTGTACCACGCAGCTGAACGGTGGCGCCTTCGCCTTTATTCCTGCTGATGGTTACACCAGGCAGTCTTTGCAGGGCCTCCGCCACGTTGAGGTCAGGGAAACGTCCCATAAGATCTGCGGAGATCACCTGTTTGATATTGTCGGCCATGCGTTGCTGGTTCAATGCTTTGGCCTGTCCTTCGCGGGAGGCGGTTACAAGTACAAACCGGAGGCCGGTCTTGCCCAGCTGCAAAGTGATGTTCAGGCTGAGCTTCTCATTGGGCCTCAGGGTAACGGTTTGCTCACTTGTTTCGAATCCCATATAACTGGTTACTATCGTGTAAGAACCAGGCTGCAGGTTGAGGAGGGAATAAATTCCCGTCTGGGAAGAACTCACAGTGATGGTGGTGCCTTTCAGGTGAACTGAAGCACCGGTTAAGGCCACTCCATCCTTATCTGCCACCAGACCACTGATGGAACCGGTACTGTCTGCATAAGCCGGTGCGGCATGCAGTAAAAAAGGACTTCCCATAAGCAGCAGGAAGACAAATAATTTCAGGCATAAGCAAGTTTCGGTCAATCGGTTCATAACTGAGTGGGTTTAAAACTTTGTTATTTCGGTTATACTACTTCGTTACATCCGGTCAGTTCATCGATATTGGAAGTTCAGGTAATCTGCAAAAAAACGTACGGCAAAGCTGGTGGCGATATCCCTGTTCACCAGCCAGATCTTTCCTTTTTTGGTCCTGGCCCTGGTTTCGATCACAGCACCGCGCAGGTTGGGATCGGGATGATCAGCTGCGTAACGGTTGTTCAGTAACCAGGTGGCAGAGCGCTGGATATTCTGTTCAAATTCTTTGTACCCCGCCTTTGCCAGCCGCATCCACACGATGCCTGAGAAGGCCACGGCGGATCCACAGATAGAGCCTCTGTCCGGTTCGGTACCATTTATGAATTGTTCATAGAACTGGGTGCCATCTTTCTGCTGGGCTTTGGCATGAACACGCGCTACTTTGGCGGCGGCTTCGATGTACTTCTTCTCCCCTGTCATATCATAAGCCTCCAGGAGCGATTCTGCATACCAGAGATTGAAACGGGGATGGAAACTTTTCTCAGCGGCGTGGTTGGGCATGTATTGCATCCAGAGGCCTTCCGGGCCCTGTTTTTCAACAAGGCTGTTGCAGAGCAGCAGGAAAGCATCCTTGAATTTTTTATCGCCCGAAAAGGAAAATGCGTCTTTGAAGAGCCAGCCTTCAGTGTTGGGACGGGCCACATCGTTGAGCGTTTGCTTTTCTTTGGTTTGCCAGAAAGGCGAGTTCTCTTTCATCACAGTACCGGTCTTCGCTTCTATCACATCGTAACAGACACCCTGCTCAGGGTAATACATATGCTGAAGCATCCAGGCGGCAGCATTGGTAGCAACCTTTGCGTATTTCTGGTCTTTGGTAACGCGGCTCAGTTCATAAATGCCGGGTGTGCCATCGGAGACAGTGGCAAATACATAGTTCTCGCCGCCGATGAAATCACCATGACTGGCGGCCACCATGCCTTTCAGCACAGGGTGATCTTTGATCTCCATGGAGATCCAGTAATCACCGCCACGGCGGGCAGCGCTGAGGATGGCAGGATCATGTGTGATCTTATAGGCAGCCAGCAAGCTGTATACGGCCTGACCGGTATGCCAGGGAACTTCGTATTCGTACCATTTGCCTTCAGTGAGGTTATAATCGCAGCGCGAGCGGCCGGCGGAATCGAGGATCACATCTGCCACATGGGTAGCACAGGTTTTGAGTGCAGATAGAATATCCTCCTTTTTCGGTTGTGCATACAGGTTACCAAACAGTAAAAGCATGATCAACAGGTTCGATATCTGTTTCCGGGTACTATTCCGCTTCATGATCGCCGGTATTTGGATTGAGGTAATATTTGTGTTTATGGTTCACTACGGTTACGGAAGGGTGCAGCCTGAAGGCAAAGGCCCTGTCCGGAAGATTGCCGGGCAATTTGATAACAAGATAATTGATCCCTTTTATTAATGGAACCTGAGTTTGAAAGCCGGAACCAGGCAACATAGTGAGCTCTTTTGCGGCTGGCTGCAATGGCAGAAACTGACCATTGCAATAAAGCTCTATCCCTGCGGTACCATGTAAGAATGCCTGTAAATTCCTGATACTGTCTGATTGAATGGTGGCATAGGCGTACATCCATTGTGATGCATCCATTTCATTCAGATAAGTGATACCTCCGTTGAGCGATGCAAATTTCTTCCAGCGGAAACTTTTACTATCCAGATCAAACTGGTCGCCGGGTTTAGGATAGCCGCCGGTGGCTGCGGGAAAATACAGGAATGATGGCGGCTTGCCGCTGCTGTTGAAAGGACCGCAAAGCAACCAGTTCTGAAAAAAGAACTGATTGGTTTCAAAGACCTGTAACCGGGAAAACAGCGTATCGGGTATTGCCGCTTTCCGGGAAGTCAATGAAAGCAGCAGATCATGCTGATTCTGCAGGTACCGGATGGCAGTTATCTTTTCATCAAAAGATTTGAGGGCATTGTTCAGCCAGTAGTTTTGATTTTCCGCCAGCCAGGCATTCCGGAACATCAACTTACCGGTAGCCAAACCTTCCGACATCAGAAATAGCCAGTCACCGAATGCAAGTTGTTTCAACATGCTGTTGCGTTTATTCGCCGGTTGTTTACTGATATAAGTGATGCCATCCTGAAATCCTGGCATTCCACGTCTGAGGTTGATCATCAGGCGGTACTGTGATATGCTCAAGCGCAGTGCGGCATAATCGTTTTTCCATTTCCCCGTATAACCAGGCAAGATGGATTCTGCCTGGTCCAGGACAGCAGCCGCATTATCCAATCCGGCATTACTGAGTAACAGCTTTCGTTCTTTTTCAGGAAGTACTACCTGATTCCAGAACTGATCTGTCATATTCCAGGTTGCAGGAAGTTTCCGCAATTGTAAAAAAGTATGCAATGCTTTTGTGTAGCAGGCAGCAGAATCATTATAAGCTACCTGGCAATATCGTTTGTCAAAAACAGTAAGATTATCAACCGGTGTATTCCAGCTGGCTTCCGCGGCACGGTACACACCGTACCAGTCAGCAGCGAAGACAGCTGCACCACCATCATCCCATACCGTGGTGAATACCCCCAATGCACTGGCATCACGTCCTGCCTTCGCAAACCCGGCAATATTCTTTACAGCCATTTCATGATCCGGAAAGAGACGGTTTGAATTGAGCACGCCCGGGCAAACCATAAATGACAATCCTCTTTTTTTGAATGGCAGGATCCATTTATCGAAACTCGCCGGTATGCCATATTCCCAGGTCAGCCATACAATATCTACAGGCAGCTGATCTAAAATTTCTTCATGCTGAATGGCGATATCCCCCCAGACCATCAATTGCTTATTATGCTTTCGAACGATACTGTTGAGGAAACTGATATGTTTTGCGTAATAGGTGGCAATGCCCAGGCTGTCGACCCCTTTTTTACTGCTGCCTTTACCTAGATCAAAGGTTTCATCGCAATTAACATTGAACCAGGGAGCGGAGAAGGCCTCACACATTTCACCGATCACATCCGTCAGGAACTGTTTTGCTTTGGGATTATCGGGATCGATGAGATTAGGAGTAGCCTGCATGTCTTTATAATCCGGCAGCGCCAGGATCTTCTCAAAGTGACCGAATGACTGGAAACTGCCGATCAGCTGCATATGATACTTTGCAGCGTAGGTGGAAAGTTCTTTGATATCTGCGATGCTTAAATGTCCATCTGCAGGCGCAATACCGGGATGCGCCTGGGTTTTGATCACATGCTCGATGTAGAAGCTCAGGTAGTTGATCTTAATTTCAGCAAGCCGGCGGATCTGTTCTTTGATAGTGGACACGGTGGGAATGGGACCACGACTGATATCATCAAATACCACCCGGTGCGCAAACGCAGGCTGGTCGGCAATCAGAACGGGCTGAGCAAATCCTGAGCGTGTGAGCTGCCGGAGGGTTTGCAAACCATAAAACAGGCCTGCTTCAGTAAGTGCAGCAATAAAACGTGTATCCTGCTGCATCAACAGGCAGTATCCTTCTTTGCCAGGATTAGTTTGTTGAGCTTTGAAATATTTTGCTACCAGTGCATCTTCTTCAGCATTCTTTCCAAGAAGAATGAGCCTGCAGTTGGCAGGTTTTTGCAAAGGCTGCGCGAATTCAGTGCTGAATTCCTTCCAGAACAACAGCAGTCGTCCCAGTATTGAGTCTCCTGCACTGCTGCTGCTGAAAAGAAGATCTGAAGGGTAATTCAGGCGTTCAGCTGTAGTGGAATAAAAAACGGGCAGCGGCAATACGGGGATCTGCGCCTTGCACAGGTTATACCCATGCATCAGCAGCAAAAACACCCATATTTTCATCAGCCTGTTCAATGTGATTATTTTCGGTTACTAATATACGTTATCCTTACAGCATCCTTCCCCGCCCGGTAAAAATCATTGGATGGGATAGCGGTTCTACTGTTGTTCAGCACACCGTCTTTCGAGTTATTGATAATTATCAGCGGCACGCCGCTTGCTTTCGGCGCAGAAAGGCCATCGATGCGGAAATCTTCTACATCATCGAGCAGAAGCGCAGGACGCTGCTCTGGCTGTTCAGTAACCAGGCTGAGTCCATCGATAGTAAGTCCGGCTACATGCCGCATATAAAACCCTGATGCCGGCAGCTTGCCAAACATGGTAGCTTCGGGGTAATCTTTTTCCTTTTCTTCGGGGATGCGACCGGCATCTGATGCTGCCCCTCCGCCTTTCATCGAAATACTGATATTGCTCAGCCTGATACCGTTTGGTTTTGCACCGGGAATGCCTACGATTGAGCAGCCCGTCTCCCCTGCCCCGGTGGCCTGAATATTGGAGAGATGCACATCCTGTACAATGCCGACAGAGGGCTCGATGGCGGCGGCGATATGTTTCCTTGCCCTGTTGCCCAGGCGGATGAAGAGTGGCACTTCTGCCCCTTCGATCACAATATTATTGATGCTTACCTGCTGCATGCGGCCGCCATCCACTATTTCAAGTGAGATGCCGCTGATACCTGCAGGCTTTCCGTAGATGGTGGTCAGCTGCCGCGAAGGTTTGATCACGCAGTTGCTGATGGTGATATTACGGAAGCCGCCGGTGGATTCAGTTCCGAATTTAAGTGCGTTACAATGACTGCTGAGAATGCAGTTGGTAATGGTCACAAATTCAGTTGGCAATGGCGATGTGCTTTTAAGCGTGATGCCATCATCATCGGAGTCGCCGGTGATATTACTGATGGTAACGTAGCGGCAACCATCGATATCCATCATATCGTTATTGCGGTTGGAATGGTTCCAGATATTGAGGCCATCTATGCGGAGGTATTCGCAGCCCAGGTAATGCTGCATCCAGAACGCGGAGTTCCGGAGCTGCAATCCTGTTACACTGACGCGGCGGCAGTTTGCCATCCAGATCAGGTATGGGCGGTTCATGTAACGGTCTGGTTTTTTATCGGTGGTTACGGGGAATAAAGCTCCCTGTCCATCGATGATGCCTGCCCCTTCCAGGCTCACCTGTTCAGCATTGGCAGCAAAGAGCAGCGCCTGTTTTGCCCAGTCTTCCCCATAAAAAGGAATACCGGCAGAAAGGTGCGGATACTTACGCAGATCAGTATGCGCTAATAAAACAGCGCCTGCTGAAACATGCAGTGTAACAAAACTTTTGAGAATAATGGTTCCACTGAGGAAACGGCCGGGAGGAATGATCACTTTACCGCCGTGTGCATGGCAGCTATCCACCGCCTGCTGTATGAAAGCTGTATTATCTGTTACCCCATCGCCTTTGGCGCCAAAGCGGGCGATATTCCAGTCCTGCGCATAGTTTGCAGAGCTGGTCAGCAGAAAAGCTGTTAATAATGTGTAGATCCTGATCAATGGCATCGCTACAGGTTAGAGCATGTTAGAAAAAGATCAGGAGGCTGCCTAGTCTCAGCCCCCGATCATCGAAACCTGGGAAAAATAAATTTATAGAATCCGGTACTTACAAATTCTTACCGCGTGATGGAACACTGGCGGATCTGATGGAAAGAAGAAAAAATCCAGTTAACCAGGGTGTTCAAACGGCTCGTGCAGGTTGCGGGTTAAGCTGCTGTACTTCTGTAAAACCAAGCCTTGACCAATGAGAGTACAGATTACCTGAGTTCTTGTTACCGGGTCTTGCCATATGAACGGGTTGCTACCGTTTGAACAACCTGATTATAATATCATAAAATCAACAGAACTATTATCGTGTACGTACCCGATACGCTATCTAAAAAAAGCCCTCAACCAGTTTTCCTTATTTCGGGCGATGCTCTTTACTATTTCCGGGTACGTACACGAACATAAGACTTTTTCGGAAATCCTGCAACTACGGGCAAGTATTTTTTTGAGAGATAAGTAGAACTAATTACGGTAAAAGCGGTAATTCTCTTTGGTAATGATATCGATAGGCATGAGCAGGGTCTTTTCCGGCTCCGTATTGTAAACGAGTTTATTGAACAGGCTCATGAGTCCTTTGTACCCTTGCTCCTGCGGCTTTTCGCAGATAAGGAAATGGATCATTCCTTTTTCCAGGAAACTGATATTCTCTTTCAGGAAATCATACCCTATCAGGATCACATTGCTGATCTTTTTCTGCTCCATCCATTTTGCTACCAGCGACACGCGTGAGTTGGTAACGTAGATGGCAGCTGGTTTTACTTCCTGCTGAAAAGCCTTTGTGAGTTTCTGGCTCACGGAAGCATAATCTGTTTGTGTGGTATTGAGTGCAATGATCTCTCTTTTTTTGTCGTGCTCCCTGAAGAAGGCCCTGAAACCTTCATCCTTACGCAGGATGGCATGGTTTCCCGTGATCTCTCTTGCAATGTTCACCAGCAGGACCGGTTCACCGGCATTGGTGCAGAAGTTCAGCAGTTGGGCAGCCAGATAACCGGAGTGAAAGAGTTCAGGCCCGATATAATACTGCCTGTCTGTATCCGGAATATCTGCGTTAATAAGGATATAAGGCACCTGTTCTTTTTCGCAGTAGCGGATCAGCCGCACACTTTCTTCACTGAATGTAGGTGTGAACAGGAGGCCATCCGGTTTGCTTTGTTCGATCTTTTTCACCTGTCTGGTGAAGGATAGCTGGTCGTTCTGATCGAAGAGGAATCTTTCCACATGCACATTATACTGGCGGATCTCGCTTTCAGCCTGGCTTACTCCGTCCAGCGGAGCCTGCCAGAATTCCGTTTCTTCGGATATAGCGGGCAGCAGTACGGCGAGCCGCAGGGTACCTCGCGATGCCAGGGCAAGCCGTTGCGCCAGCACATTTGGCTGGTAGTTCAGTTCGCGGATAATTGCGTTGATCTTCTCTTTGGTTTTCTCCGAAACGCCAGGCCTGTTGTGGATTACACGGTCTACCGTTGCAATGGAGACCTTCGCCCTCCGGGCAATTTCCTTGACGCCTGCGCCCGCTTTGTCCTTTTCTTTTTTCATACCTGTTCACAACAATAGAAAATATTATCCAGATTCCCATGCCTGTATAGGATTTGCCGATGATGAATTTTCGTTATTTTCAGCAAGACAATCAAACCAGCCTATGGAGCGCAAACTCACCGCCTGGCATAGCCCGGCACTGAACAAGAACATGCCTGTGGCCATTTATGGCTACTATGGCTTTGCCCTGCTGCTGATACCTACAGCAGCTGCGGATTACCTGGAGTATGAACGGTTTCAACTGATCGACTCCCTGCGGCCACAGATAGAATCGGGCCTGATGAAGGTATTTTCGATCGACAGCATCAACAATGAGAGCTGGATGAACCAGCATGTTGAGCCAAGGCAAAGAGCGGTCCGTCATCAGCAATGGAACCAGTATGTGTTTGAAGAAGTGATTCCATTCATCCGTCAGCAAACCAGTGCAGACACGCCGATCATCGCCTGTGGAGCCAGTTTCGGGGCATTGCACAGCGCCAATCTTTTCTTCAAGAGGCCTGATCTCATCAACGGATGCATCGCCATGAGCGGAGTGTATGAACTCACGGAGTATACCAGGGGGTATTTTGATGATGATGTATATTTCAACAGCCCTGTGCATTATCTTCCTAACCTCAATGATCATGCGATCCTGGAGCAGATCAGGAAGAGCAGGCATATTCATATACTTTCAGGGAGTGGTGCTTATGAAGCGCCCGATGCAGCGAGACAACTGGCGGGCATCCTGCAGAACAAATCAATACCGTATGATCTGAGTATCTGGGGACCTGAGTGGGCCCACGACTGGCCTACGTGGCGGGCCATGCTGCCGAACGACTTACACTCCGTTCGCCTGTAACAGCTGAATGAATTCTGTGCGGGGGATCATACGTGCACCCAGGCTTTCGAGGTGTGCGGTATATACCTGGCAATCGATCAGCTGCACGCCTTCTGTGATCAATTGTTGGGCGTAGCTGATAAAAGCAAACTTGCTGGCATTGCTCACTTTACTAAACATGCTTTCTCCGAAAAATACATTGCCCAATCTGATGCCGTAACATCCTCCTACCAGTTCTCCATTAAGCCAGGCTTCTGCGCTATGGGCCAATCCTTTATTATGTAATCGGGTATAAGCATCGAGCACATCGGCAGTGATCCAGGTACCGTCCTGCCCTTCCCTGCTGATCTGCTGGCAGTTGCTGATCACTTCACGGAAAGCCTTGTTGATGGTGAATGTAAATGTCTGTTTTCTGAGCAGTTGCTGCATGCTCTTACTGATGCGCAACTCGGAGGGAAAGATCACGAAACGTGGATCGGGGCACCACCAAAGGATGTATTCGCCTTCATACCAGGGGAAGATGCCGCTCCGGTAGGCCAGTTCCAGCCGCTCGAGGGAGAGATCGCCGCCAACGGCCAGGAGCCCGTCCGGTTCAGCCATATGAACGGGCGGGAAAACCAGTTTTTCGTCCAGTGCGAATAAAGGCATGATTACCCTGAAGGATTATGCTGCCACTACTTCAATGGTGGCTCCGATGCCTCTGTCTGTAATGGCATCGCATTGAGGTTTCAATTCATCGAATGTTCCGTTCTTCACGGCGTATTTGCCCTGAAAATGGATGATATAGGCGCACTGCTCGGCCTGCTCAGCAGAATGGCCGCATACCTCCATCAGGGTTTCGATGACATGTTCGAATGTATTCACTTCATCATTCCATACAATGAGGTTACAGGGCTCTTCAACACTGGTGAGCACATCCGTATCATCTTCCTGGTAAGGCCTTGTAGGTCCGTCAAATGCCATAAGTACGATTTATTGATACGCAAAGTTATATAAATATGGGAAGGGTGCAAGCATCCCGGGTTAAGCGTTGAATATGCTTTTGGGCGTATGAGCCATTCAGAATGATGGGGTTGGAGAAAAAAAACTGTATTTTTCCTGACAAAAATTTGGCGGGAATATTCCAATCCCTATCTTTGCACTCCCAAACGAACAAAGGGACACAAAAAAGGGAGTTTAGCTCAGCTGGTTCAGAGCATCTGCCTTACAAGCAGAGGGTCGGCGGTTCGAACCCGTCAACTCCCACTCCACCGGAAGGAAGTACAAAATAAATTGTGCTTCCTTCTTTTTTTTGGCGGAAAGCCGCGTCCCGCGCGAAAAGCGCCTGAACGATCAAATTATCGGAATTGGTTCGAACTGCTCCTTCTTTAAAAGTGAATTTTTCCGGGAAGGTCGAACCAAGGAAATGATATTTCTCCTCTGGGCTTGCCAGCTCGAACATAGTATTCATCTGAGATAAAAAAATTAATCCGTTATCTAGTATGGCCTGATCATCCGGTCCCTTGTCCTCCAGATTGATCATTTGCCTATGCAGCCGGTCTATTTCCGGCCCAAGCCTTTCCTTTATGTTCCGATATTCGTTTGCATCCAGACTGCCATCCAGCATAAGAATTTGGGCGTTAGACAATCTTTTCTGCTGCACCTCCAATTCCGACTTTACTTTGTGTAGGTCAAGGAGTCAAATGAAATCTATCATAGCCGGTGATGGTCAGGCGGCGAGTGCTGCACCCTGCCCTAGCTGGCCATGTGGTGCCAGTGGAAATGGAACATGTAGAACCGGGTTTGACTCGGCAAAGGAAGGATCGTTTGCCAGTTCTCAGGTAATCGTGTTGAGTGTGAATAAGGAAAGAGCATAATAATTGTGATGCGATCTGAAATTATGAAAGTAGTATTTTCAGTTTCGCATCACTTTATAAATAAATTATCAAATGAAATCAATCTTACTAGTTTTTTTCGTTT
>NZ_JBQCGW010000321.1:0-7537 GCF_051955275.1 Pseudobacter sp.
CCATCCGTATCTTGACCAGGCATTTGAAAAGCCGATCCTGCATACCGACTCCCTGGCGAGTTACACTTCGGAGAAGTTCTTTGCCTTCAGCCGGGTGATGGTGGAAGCAAAGGAAGACCCTGTTTTGCATAAGCAATCCTTCAGCGGGTCCTTCAGCATCAGGTCTCCCCTGAATTATTTGCCCATTTACAGAGAACTGCAAGATGGCCAGGCATTCTTTGTGGTCAGCTTTTTTGCCGACAGGAAAGAGCCGGTCCATATCCGGGTGCCCTTCTCATTGAAAGATGTGGATACGGTTTCACAGCAACTTAGTATAAATGTGCCCGTTAGTTTGGAGCCTGATAATTATATTGCCAGGATCGGTATCAGCACATCCATTCCAGGCTGTTACTCGCTGAATTCAACCAGTTATGAGTTTGATGTAAAATGAGGTAAAGCCCTTACTGAATAAGGGTTTGAATATCCGCATCGTTTTGAAGGTTATTCATCTGCCGCATTACCCAGGGATATTTTCCGGCCACATAATTACTCAGCGGTTTCACGGTATATTTCTTTGGATTGGGCAGGCATGCTGCGATCATGGCGGCTTCCTGCCGGGTGAGTTGTTTGGCGGTTTTCTTGAAATAATTCTGTGCGGCAGCTTCGATGCCAAAGATACCGGGGCCCATTTCCGCAACGTTGAGGTATACTTCAAGGATGCGCTTTTTGCCCCAGATGGTTTCTATCATGAAAGTGAAATACACTTCCAGTCCTTTCCGGATCCAGCTTCTGCCCTGCCAGAGAAAAACGTTCTTGGCCACCTGCTGGCTGATGGTACTGGCGCCGCGCACCCTTCCGGGCTTGCGTTTATTGTATTCCATCGCTTTTTCTATATGCTTCCAGTCGAACCCGCTATGATCAGGATAGAGCTGATCTTCGGAGGAGATCACCGCCAGTTTTGCATAAGGGCTCATTTCCTTCATATCCACCATATCTCTTTTCAGTCCGTTGCCAGTGATCCAGCTTCCCAGTTGAGTGAGCGTGATGGGAGGATCCACCCATTTCAACAGAAAGATGTAGAACAATTGGAAAACGAAAAGGAAAATAAACAGGCGTTTGAGGAACCGTAAAACTCTAAGCCCCAGACCGCGGGTTTGTATTGCCATCCTTTTTGCAGCTTTGGGCTGCAAGATAATGATTCAGTCGAAGTTATTTCAGTATGGAGCCGGCCTTCACATAAACCACATTCAGTTTATTCTGGCCTTTGTCCTTTTTATCCTTTGCCTTTTGCCAGAAATAGCCTGCAGCCGCAACTCCGGCGGCAATACCCATACTTACCAGGCGGTTGTTATCGGAAAATGATTCTTTGCGGTAGATAGTATTGAATGTTTCCAGCAGAATAAATCCAACACCACCGGCAACCATCAATTTTTGAATAGTGATCTGGGAAAAGCCGGTAGGCCTTCCATACTGATCACCATCCTTTACATAATAATGGAGTATCTGCCGGTAATCGAATCCCACGCCATAATATAATGTATCCAGTGTGGAACCGAATTCAGTTCCGAACAATTTGATCTCCTGCTGACGCAGGTATACTGAGTCGTTTCTTATGATGGTGATATAACCGTGGATCTCAAAACCATTGTTCATTCGCGCAGCCATGAAGGAACCGGGCGCATAGGTCTTTACCGTTCGGTTGTTTTTTTTCTTCAGTATGATAAAATCAGATTCCTGCGAAAATGCAGCGCATGTTATGGAGAGCAGAAAGAAGATAAGTATAGATGGTTTCATGCAGACAACAAGTTAGTACAGCCGAAACTGTTTATCAACTAATGATTTGTTAAGACTGATGCATCCTTCACAAATATGGCGGTATACAGGAGTACTACACCGAATGCGACCAGGATCACACCGGTCACCTTGTTGATGATGGAAATATTATTGATGGTGAGCTTGTTCCCTAACCTGCCAGCCAGCAAAACTTTTGCCACATCGGCCACAATATTGAAGGCGATGCAGATGGAAAAAAGCAGGATCCTTTCATTGAAAGTGTATTTTGCTGCAAAGGCCGTTGCAGTGGTGATCCAGAAAAGAAGTACGCTGGGATTGAGGGTATTGATGAGGAATCCGCTGACAAAAATTTTCATCATTTCGCGTTTGCGGAATTTGATGAGTTGTCCTTCTGCGTCTGTCCGAAGCGCTACTTTTTTAAAGAAGAGGTAGAAAATTCCCATGAGCAGGAGAAAGGCCGAGCCAAAATAGGCGATTACGGTAGTGTATTCCGTGAGCTCTGCCATCAGTGCGGAAAATGCATTGGCCACCACCACCATTACAATATCACTGAGCCATACACCTGCCACAAAACTGAAGCCGCCCACATGGCCATTCACCAGGCTTTGCTTGATAATCGTAAAGATCACCGGGCCCACCGACAAGGCAAGAATACATCCTAATGTCACTCCGCTGATAATGGCCTGCCACATGCGTAATTATAAAAGGAAATAAGTTTTAAAGTGACAAGTTACATAATTATTGCACAAACTCTTTCCAGTCTTCCAGCATTTTCCCTTTCATAACACGGGGGAATTTATGCTGTCCGCCGATCTTGCCTTTGCTGTGCATGAACTCCATGAACCTGCTTTCCGGGAGGATGGTGAGGAAAACATCTTTCAATGCGCTGCCTCTTTCCACGGCATAGTCATCGTTGAGTTCTTTCAGTTTGGCATCGATCTTTTCGCGGAGGAGTTGGGCATCCACCTGGTCATCGCAGGCAACATACCACTGGTGTGCAAAGAACAATCCATGGGGAACGCCGGCAACCGTGTATTCAGGAATATGAATATTCAGTTCGTCGCTTACCAGTTTGATGGCCCTGTTCATATTATCAACACTCAGGTGTTCTCCCACCAGGCTGAGGAAGTGTTTGGTCCGTCCGGTGATGATGATCTCGCTGCGCCCGGTATCCACAAAGCGAACGGTATCACCAATCAGGTAGCGCCATGCACCAGCGGCAGTGCTGAGCAGGATGGCATAATCCTTTCCTTCTTCCACTTCATGGATCATGAGTGCTTCAGGATTTTCCACCACATTGCCTTCCGCGTCGAAGTTCTCGTCGTTGAAAGGAATGAACTCAAAGAAGATATGATCATTCAGTGCCAGACGCATGCCCTTTGCATATTGTCTGTCCTGGTAAGCTATAAAACCTTCTGATGCCAGGTAGGTTTCAATATAAGTAAGTGGTTTGCCCACCAGTTTCTCAAATCCTTTTTTATAGGGTTCGAAGCTTACGCCGCCATGAACAAAGAAGGCCAGGTTGGGCCAGATATCATGAATGGTTTTCAGATTATACCTTTCGATGATCTTTTCCATACACATCTGGATCCACGCAGGTACACCCACCACAAAACCGATATCCCAGTTGGGTGCATTTTCCACGATGGCTTCGATCTTATTGTCCCAGTCTTTTGTACGGGCGATCTTTTTCCCGGGTTTATAGAACGGAGAGAACCAGAAAGGCATTTTTTTAGCGGTGATACCGCTGAGGTCCCCTGCATAATAAGTAGGTCCTTTCTGCAGGTCAGTACTCCCTCCGAGCATGAGCCATCCTTTACCAATACTTCTTACAGAAATATCATGATAGGTGCGGAGGGAAAGCAGTTGCTTGATCATTACGATCTTGTTACCCCGCATCAGGTCATTGGTAATGGGAATATATTTGGAAGCGGCCTCTGAGGTGCCGGAACTGAGGGCGAAGAATTTGATCTTGCCTGGCCAGCAAACATCGGGTTTACCATCCAGGGTTTGTTGCCACCATTGGGCATAGATCTTACTGTAATCAAAAACAGGAACATGCTGCTGGAATTTTTTTCCTGCATGTTTACTCAGCAATAGTTCGTCAAACCGGTATGCCTGCCCGAATTCAGTGAATCGGGCCTTCTTCAGCAGTTTCTTTAATACCCTGATCTGTTGCCGCTTGGGAGAGCGCTCAGGCAATCGCAAAGCTCTTGCAATGGATCTGGGTAAGGAAATATCAATTAGCGCCATTCGGTGAAACCTGTTTGATCAGGCAAATTCAAAATTAAGGTAATAAATGGATTTTTGACAGCAATTTGAAGAGAATGACCTCTCCCTGTCTGTCTTTGGAAGCACTGCCCACTGCGCATTCCGTGCCGCTCCCGTGCACGAATGCCCGCTGACCCGGAGCCAGTTTTTCCAGGGTCCCGATCAGCTGCCGGAAACTGAACTTTTCTCCCTCACAACATATCAATACGTCTGCCTGCTGCGGGTCGTTGGTTATCTGGCGGTCTCCCAGCCCGTCAACAATTGCCTTCACAGTTTCTGCATCTCCGGTGACCGCAATTTCCTGTCCCCTGTTCAATCCCTGTTTGGGTGCAGGTTTGGATTGAAGCAGGGAGCGTATGGCGATCATCGCTTTCAGCAGCTGAACATAGAACCAGGCGCCGATGCCCCGGTAATGTTTGCGCACATAGAGGATCATTGCCTCATAGAACTGCCTCACATACCGCACATCCTTTAACGTACTTTCTCCTTTAAAATGTATAATAGTCGTTGAAGCACAATAAAAATTACGGTAGCCGGCCTGTCTTATCCGGAAACTGAGATCGATATCTTCTGCATACATGAAAAAGCGCTCATCAAATCCACCGGTGAGGTCCACCGCCTTTCTTCTCACAAACATGAAAGCGCCTGCCAGTACTTCCACTTCGTTGTTTTCTTTTTCAGGCAGGTGACCCAGGTAATAACGGGCAAATACCCGCGAAGCGGGGAACAACCTGGTCAGGCCGCTTAATTTACAGAAAGACACCCAGGGGGTAGGAAACCCCCTCTTACTTTCGGGTAAATATTTTCCGCCGCCATCCACCATTCTCACACCAATGGCGCCCAGTCCGGGCTGGCGCTGCATTTCGGCCAGGCACTCGGTAAAACTGTCTTCCGCAACAATAGTATCAGGATTCAGAAAGAGAATGTATTCTCCGCGGCTCAACTGAACGCCCTGGTTATTGGCGCGGCCGAATCCGCTGTTCTCATGATTCTCAATAAAGAATACAGAAGGGAATCTGGATCGAAGGTATTCCACGCTGTCATCCGTGCTCTGATTGTCTACAACAATCACTTCCACCTGTCCCTCACCCAATGGGGTAATAGCCTTCATTACAGAGCAGAGGCACTGCTCCAGGAAGTACTTTACGTTGTAGTTGACGATGATGACAGACAATCGCATGATGGCACGAAAATAGCCAGAATCCTCAACAAGAACTTATCTTTGCCGCATGTTAAAAGAAACCTTACTGAATGCCACCGAAGCGGGGGCCGCAGTGTTACAGCATTATTTCCAGAGCAAAAACCTGCAAATAAGCCATAAAGAAGGTATCAATAACCTGGTTACCGAAGCTGACCATGCCTCTGAAAAGGCAATACTGGACAGTATCCGGGCCGCTTTTCCGGATCATTTCATCCTCAGTGAAGAAACCGGGGAAATAGTGATGGACAGTGAGTACAAATGGATCATCGACCCCATTGATGGTACCATCAATTATGCGCATGGAATTCCCATCTGCTGCGTTTCCATCGGACTGGAGAAGAACGGTAAAATGATCCTGGGGGCTGTGTACAATCCATTCCTCAAAGAATTCTATTTTGCCGAAGCCGGCAGTGGTGCCATCCTCAACGGAGAGCAGATCCACGTGAGCATGGAAAGCGAAGTGTTGAAATCCTGTTTGGTTACCGGTTTTCCCTATACATACCTGAATCAGCCAAATGGGCCGCTGGAAGCATTCGGCCGTTTCATCCGGGCCGGTATTCCCGTTCGCCGCCTGGGTTCCGCAGCTATGGACCTCTGCTGGGTTGCCGCCGGAAGATTCGATGGTTTCTATGAGCACAAGCTCCAGGCATGGGACAGCGCAGCCGGTTTCCTGATCGTGGAAGAAGCAGGTGGAAAAGTCACAGATTTTACCGGTGCTTACTACAGCCCCCATCAGCCACAGATCGTGGCCACCAATGGAAAGATCCACGATGAGCTGTTGAAATGGATCAATGATCAGATCTAAAATCTATTGAAATGAGTGAAGAACGTAATGAATTAGCAGAATTGGGCGAGTTCGGTCTCATCCAACACCTGACCAAAAATATCGAGATCCATAATGCCTCCACCGTTCTTGGTGTGGGTGACGATGCCGCCGTCATCGATCATTTCGGTAAACAGACCGTTGTTACTACAGATATGCTGATCGAAGGAGTACACTTCGACCTGATGTATACACCGCTGAAACATCTTGGCTACAAATCCGTGGTGGTGAACCTAAGCGATGTATATGCGATGAATGCCACTCCCACACAGATCACCATCAGCCTGGGCCTCAGCAACCGTATCAGCGTGGAAGCCATTGAGGAATTCTATGAAGGTGTTTATGCTGCCTGCGAAAAATACAAAGTTGACCTCGTAGGCGGAGATACCTGCTCTTCCCGGAAAGGTTTGATCATTTCGGTTACTGCTATCGGTGAGGTAACTCCTGATCAGTTCGTAAAAAGAAGCACGGCTCAGAAAGGCGATCTGGTCTGCTGCAGCGGAGACCTGGGAGCAGCCTATGTTGGATTGCTTTTCCTGGAAAGAGAAAGAAAGATCTTTCTGGAAGCGCCCGGCGTTCAGCCCGACCTGGAGAACGAAACCTATGTGATCGGTCGACTGCTGAAGCCCGAAGCCCGCAAGGATATCATAGAGTTCCTTGAACAAAACGAGATCAAGCCCACCTCCATGATAGATGTGAGCGATGGCCTCAGCTCTGAGATCCTGCACCTCTGCACCCAGAGCGGACTGGGCGTACGTTTGTATGAAGAGAAGATCCCGATCTCCGAGGAGATGAAACGGGCCGCTTTCAAATTCGAGATCGATCCCACAGCCTGCGCACTCAGCGGCGGCGAGGATTATGAATTACTATTCACCCTCCCACAATCTGAATACGATAAACTCGTTCTAAATGAACAGATCAGCGTAATCGGTTACATGACGGAACCCGAAGAAGGCGCAAAGATCATTACCAAAGGAGGCCATTTGCACGATATCACCGCACAGGGATGGAATGCTTTCAAAGGCCGTCAATAAACGCACACGCATGCTACACAGGATGGCAGTTTTGTTGCTGGGCATAGCAGTGTTTTTCCTCACTGCCTGCTCATCCTCCAGGAAGGCGTTCAACCCCGACAGGAAATATGCTCCTGCTAAACTTCAGCAGGATTTCACCCTGTTCCGGAATATCCTGGAAGAAAGCCATCCGAGTTTATACTGGTTCACGCCAAAAGACAGTATGGACAAGAGTTTCGATGATGGTTTCCGGCAACTCAACGACTCCATGACCGAACCGCAGTTCCGCAATATTTTATCTGTGATCACGTCAAAGATCCGCTGCGGACATACCTCCATGCGGTATTCCAAAAGGTATAACAACTGGCTGGATACCGTCCGCATTCCCATGTTCCCCTTCACTGTTAAAGTGTGGGGTCCGGATTCTCTCGCGGTTGTAGGCACACTCAACCGGAA
>NZ_JBQCGW010000322.1:0-70931 GCF_051955275.1 Pseudobacter sp.
AAATTTCATTCAATAAGAGAGTATTGAAAAAGTGTGTCAGTAAAAAGTTTAAATGACTCCGCGCATGTAGGAAAGCCGCCTACACATATAGCTTAATTGATATATTCTTCATAAATTAGCTACGTCAGCAGAAATAGCTAATTGTGAACATTTTAGAAATCAACAAACAGTTTCCAAGCGAAGAAGCTTGTGTTATATATTTAAAAGATTTACGTCTCCAGAAAGGTATTCTTTGTAAGAATTGTAATCAACAAACCAAACACTGGTGGTTAGACAAAGTAGAGAAATTTCAGTGTTCTCAATGTGATCCCAGAACGAATTTAAAGTCTGGAACTATGATGTATAAAAGTAAAGTCCCTTTACATACGTATGCCTACGGCTAAGTACACCTTTGTCTGGAAGATTATTTTCCGTATAAGTGCGGGAGAAGTTCATGAACTTTATTGACCGGATGGTCAGCGATTTTATGCAGCACTTCTTTGAGCCAGGTGTAAGGTTCAATGCCATGCATTTTACAAGTACCGAGTAAAGAATAGAGCATGCCGCTACGTTCGGCAGCTTCATGGCTTCCGGCAAACAAATAATTCCTTCTATCGAGTGCCACTGGTCGGATACTGTTCTCCACCGCGTTATTGTCTATGTTTAACCTGCTATCCATTACGTATATCGATAGCCGTTCCAGCGTTGCAGGCTATAGGCGATGGCTTTGCCAATCTCACTTTTCGGTGATACCTGCAGATATTTTTGCTGTAGCCATAAGCCTAGGTCCCGCAGGGCCGGAACTTATTTTTGCTGGCGCATTTCTTTAAGCTCTGCAAAGTTCAGCTGATTCTCTTTGCAGATCCGTTCAATGATATAGAGTTTCTTGATCTCTTCCAACGCATAATTGGCGCGCTGTTCATCATTGTCCAGTGCTTCATGGAACTTACGGCGGGCATAGGCCATGCAATGTAACAGGGTGATGCCTTCTGCCACAGCAAAATCTTCATACGCTGCATACCCATCGGTCTGAAGGTAGCCCTTAAAGTTATTGAGCATTTCTTTCGGCCCCTGCCACGGCCTTCCCGGTAATCAAACAAGACCAGTTTACTTAAACTGTCCTGGTAGTTATGGTAAGTGGGATAATCGCTCATCCCACTTCCACTTCAGAACCGGGCATAAAAGTTTCCCTTTACCCGGCTCCTCAGTTAATTAGCTTCTTTCATAAGCACCTCTTTGCGTCGGTATATTTCATCGTGGCAATAGTTGTGAACAGCCTTTACATTTTCGCTTGTTTCAGTTCCCCTCTTTTGAAGAGATACAGGATGGTATATTTCTATAATATCATTTGGCATGAACATATGCATACAGTGGTCAGATTTTCCGTTTTGCCTTTTTAACGCTCTCGATTTGCTACGGGGAAGTGATGGGCTTTTTCCCTGTCTCGTACTCCAATAGGTAATATCACCATCGAAGGGAGATCGGTTGCCTTTCACTTTTATGTGCCTTATTATCTTTTTGTCTGTATGCCAGTTAAGCCGGTAACCTCCCTTTGTACAGAACTTCCAGTTCTTCCAGTATTTAGCAACCACTCTTCTTCTTGACGTTTTTGGATGTTTCTTTATTGCCCAACGGTATAGTTTCCAAAACATGAGTTGATCCATTTTTGAATACGTTTCCTTTGAGCAAACACTGCTAAAGTAATTTGACCAGCCACTGATTTTGGGATTCAGTTCTTTGATCAACGTTTCCTGATCGCAGTGTTTTCTTGATCGAGTAACTTCTTTTAATGTCAATTTGTGCTTATCGATGGATTCCGGCTTGGGGAGATAATAGTCTTAATGCCGTTTGCATTCTTGATCGTTTTATGCTGCCTTACGGTAAAGCCTAAGAAGTCAAAACCTGGTTTGTATCCTTCATGTTTATTAAAGGAGTGTTTAATACTGGTTTTTGCATCGTTGATCTCCTGACCAATTTCACTAAGCCAGTCGCGGGCAATAGATTCCGCTTGCTGTAGCGCCACCAAATCTGGATGGAATATTAGAAAGTCGTCAGCATATCTTACCACAATCGGCTTCCATTTCATCTTCTTACCATTTGGCATTGTCTTTCTATCCACGAAGGAATTTGTGATAGCAGTTTCCATACCATGTAGAGCGATTTTAGCTAAGAGTGGGGATATAATTGAGCCTTGTGGCGCTCCCTCTTTACTTGGAAAGAGCGTATCGCCATCTAATACTCCTGCCCTTAACCAGTCTTTGATTGCCCGTTTGATGCGGCAATCAGTTTTGATCTTGTTAAGTAAGGCTGCGTGGTCGATTTTATCAAAACATGCTTTAATGTCTGCATTGAAAACAAATTTGGGCATTCTTCCAACACCTGTAAATATTGCTTCGACTGCATCATGTGCTGATCTTCCGGATCTGAAGCCATAGCTGTTTCCTTCAAAACGTGCTTCCCATTCAGGTTCAAGCTTTACAAGGGCTTGTCTCGCTCTATCCCGGAGGCTAGGGATACCAAGCGGTCGCTTTTCCTGTTTCCCGGATTTAGGTATCCAGATTCGGCGTACTGCTTTTGCTTCTTCATTTACCCGGAAATCATTAACCATTATCATCCTGCGTTCTACAGTGAGATTTTTTACACCATCAATTCCAGCTGTTCTTTTACCACGATTGTCTTGGGTTACCTTTCTAACTGCAATTGCTTTTGCTTGCCATGACGACACCATTAGCTTTTGCAGTCTTCTTACCTTAACGGTATCGTTTTGCAAAGAGGCTTGATAAATACGCTTTTGAAGCTTAAACACATTCTTTTGGATTTGCTTCCATGGGATTGGGTTCCATTCATACATCGGTTGATCCGTGTTCCTAACATGTTTACTTCTACTGGTGTCCTTATCTTCTAATTAACCGCGGGCAAGTCTGCATATCCCTTGGCTTTCCCAAAGGCTTTGGCTTTTTGCCCGATCCTTCTTTTATCAGCATACGGTTGACTAACCTGCTTCTTGGAAGAGCATGATAAAAGTTACCTCGTTCCCAATTTCCGTTTTACGTAGCCTTAGGATTGTGCTTACCGCCGGAACCATTAAGAGTGATTGATAATGGCTGGATCAACCATTATCCTTTAGTTCAACTTGATCCACTTAGTTCGTATAAGATCTCCATTCTTGACGACAGTTCAGATACACATTCACTTTAGTTATCCATAGCTACCCGCTTGCAGGAGTTTGTTCTTCCGAACTTGAACATTACCCGCTTTATATCCTCGTTTCTACCTGCAGGGAAGTCATGCCTGCAAATACAGGATATTGCATTCTATTCAATCACCGGAATGACAGGAGTTGTTACAAGTAACGCACCTGTTCGAAAATTGAGTTATAACTCTTTTAAAAAGAGTTACCGTCTTTCCCGTTTTTATTAAAAAAAACGGTTCCAAGAACGAACGAGTCACACGACCCAGTAAAACCTGCGATGGGGCTCACCTTTTTTGTCTTTGTCCATCACTTTGATCGGGGGCTCATCGGCGTGAAGGTAACCGCTTTGTAGGACAACTGTCTTCAGCGCTTCAACCAACGGCGTTATCAGTTGACAGGTACCACTTACCCAATCTGTAATGGTAGAATAGGGAAGCATCAGCCCGGTTCTTTCAAAGCGTTGCATCTGGCGACACAGCGGCAAGTGGTCGACATACTTGTCGATGACGATCTGTGCCAGCAGTCCTTCACCAGCCATCGCTTTCGGTAAAGGACGGGAAGACAACTGACCGATCACCACACCTTCGCCACCGGGCTTTGCATATTTGGGGCGACGATATTGCTTTACATACAGTTCTCCGGGTTCATACTCCAACACCTCCGTGACCTCTTCCTGGATCTTTTTACAACCACTGGTATCCTCTGCAGGCTCGATTAGGAACACTTCCCGACGCAGACTTTCCGGCAACTTCATACGACCAGGGTGGATCAGTGGTTCCGGGGTGATCACCACTGTTTGACGTTTGTAGGTGATCTGTTGGGTATTGACCACTGTAGAAGCCGCTACAGGAGCAGCGTTCAGGTCAAAGGCTAATTGCGGATGCGAAGGATCAGCGGGAACAAAACGTTCCTGCCTGGAGCCGAAGATCATTTTCTGCAACTGCAACAGTTGTTGTTCCAGGGCAATGATGCGTACCTGGCTTTGTTCGTAGAGTGTTTTATAATCTGTTGCAGTGGACATCACGATTAAGATGCCCAATAATCAGCCATGCCAATAATTTTCTTTTCAACGGCTAACAGACTTTTGTTGATATCTTTTGCGATAGCGGACTGTTTGCAAAGAAATGTCCTGCAAGATGAAGTGAAGTTGATCGCTGGTGAGGACCTGGCTTTTGGCATCCAGGTCAAAGGCCGGCACTTCAAAAGCGCCCTGCTCCAATCGGCGGTAGAAGATCGTGAAGCCGCCGTGTTCATAGACCAGCAGCTTCAGACGGGTGCGGGTGCGATTGATGAAGATAAACGCATCCCCTTGCGTTACCTGACGGCCCAGTTCGTTGCTTGATGCCTTTCACTTCTGCAAACAAGGCGGTTGCAGTCGGCTGTTCAATTTGCAGATTACTGAAGCCTGCAACAACCGATTGACCTGCGATATCCTCCTGGCTATACCGCTTCTTCCAGCGGCGAAAATTGCCGGTTGCAATATTTTGCTCAACACAGAACGCTTGTATGCTCAGGCCACTTTCCTCATGAGCTTTTAGCAAATCGAGGATGGTTGTTTTGCTGCGAAAAAGGCGGGGATCAGAAGAGCGATTTCTTTCCATGGCTTTTGCTTTCGAAAGTAATCAGCGTATGCGTATTGGAAAAGACGTACTTGGCCGTTTGCTTACGACTTACTTAAGTATGGCTTTAAAGAAGTACTGGGTATGTGGCTGGGCCAGAATGAGTCTGCTGCCTATTGGATGACTGTATTGATTGATATGAACGCTCGGGGCATGGAGGGATATCCTAATCACCGCTACCGATAACCTCAATAGCTTCACGCAAACGATCTGGATTGTATTCCCTCAATTAGCTATCCAAATTTGTGTTGTCCATCATTATTATTAATTGCACAATTAAGTATGTTTTTTATCCCGATTTCGAAAAGCAATAACTAAATATTAAACGAGCTTTACAATGATAATTGAAAAATGAAAAATCTCTCATCGAAAATTTTCAGAAACTATTTTTAATCCCTATCAAAGTACAGAAATAATTGTACGCACAACAACAAAAAGTATTCGGTACTTAGGAATAAAAACGTTTAAAGGAAAATAAAACATTTAAGAATTTACTTCTTTTTTTTATTATCTAAATGCCTATCTATAAATAATTGATGCTGATTGATAAAAATGCTTAAATATTATCAGAATGAAGCGTTTCACAATACAAACTGTGGCAATCATAATTGCAATTTCTTTATCATCATTTTCGCATACAAAGTCTCTTTCAAAACATAAAAAGAAGTATTTTGAAGGAACATGGTTTAAATATGTTGGCCCTTGTTTTCCTGGAACAGCAAGTTTAACAGATATTAGAAACCCAATAAACTATGTTAAAGCCACGATTCCAGATGTCTTGCTATGCGATGATCTAAATTATTTATGTGCTATTCATGCAATAGAGAACAGTAACACAAATAGACCATTTATAAGAATAATTGATCAGATTTATACAGACTTGGCTAGCTATTATTCAAGTCCAAGCACCAATTTCGCCGGAATAATCGAAAAGACAGAATGTTCAGATTGAACATAGTAGCTGAATTTAAAATCTCATGTTCTAAAGTGGCACTTCAAATAATTGTAAACTTTCAGAATTAAGATGAGAGTTCAATATCCACTATAAAATCTATACCGATCTCACAAATTTCTGGAACCTTACACAAAAAGAAGTCTATCAATTCTTGAATTATTCTTTTATATTAAAAACAGCAATATGTCAGCCCAAATTGTTATGTCTAAGCAACACTCAAAAATATATGCCAGGGCTTTAGTAATAGAAATTATTTCAGGACTGCTTATCATACTTTTTATGTACACAGGAATCATGAAACTTCGAGATCATTTTAATTTTACAGCTGCCCTTAACGCATCTCCGCTTTTAAAAAACTTTGCATCCCTTTTATCTTATGGAATCCCGATTTCTGAAATTATTATCTCAGTGATGTTATTTATACCAAAGGCAAGAAAGTTTGGTTTATATAGTGCAACAGTTTTTATGATAATGTTTACTCTATACGTTGCATATATGATAGTCTTTATTCCCAATAAACCTTGTAGTTGTGGAGGTGTCTTAAAATATTTAAGTTGGCCTCAACACCTTCTTTTCAATATCTGTTTTACATTTTTGGCAGCAACTGGAATTCTTCTAAATAGAAAATCTACCTTCAAAAGAGCTCTATCAAAATCATCAATTAGTTAAGTTAGAGATTAAGTAGCCATTAATTCTTAGGATTAGGTACAATTAGATAACGAAAACTATCGAACGGATTTTAAGATAGAACAGTATTATTTTCGGACGAAATTATAAAGTATTTGCAAATAAATATCACAAGACTATGTGGCTAATTCAATATATCAAATCCCTGTTAAGTCTTTTGTCATTAAGAGGGCTGTAAGATTCACATCTATAATTAAACAATTGTAGGTCTCCAATTTATATTTTGTAAACTAAGAAATATCAAATTTTCTAATTCGGTCTGCGCAATATCGATAGAAATGGGTGTTCATTCCCAAACAAATGAACAAAGGGGATGCTGAAAACCTTAACCCAAAAGAGTAAGCAAAATCTTATCATTAAACTTTAAATTTTATGAAAAAGCATTTGTTCGGCCTTCTGGCTATTGTATGTGCAATTACAAGTGTTGCCTTTACAACTGTAACTTTGCCTAACTGTGAGGCACCCAAAAAATGGTTTAAATATGTTGGTACACCATTTATTAGTCAAGCATCAACTCCTAGCGTTACTTTAGCGCATCTCCGTACTCCTTCTAATTATGTTGAATTGGATGCTACTGAGCTTGATCAAATAGCAAATTGCGAAAGCACTGTTTACCTTTGTGCAATATGTGCAGTTCCAGATGGATCTGGATTGCCAATTATTGATCAAACCACAAATGGGTTAGCAATTTACAATGGACTGGCTACATATTTTAACAATGCTGTGAACACAACAAGCATTATTGAAAAGCCTTCACTTTAATGTGGTGAATAAGAATTGGAGAGCCCGATAATGGCCCTCCAATTCCTTTTGGTTAAAATCCTGCTTTTGTAAACAATCTTTGACTTACTTTCCAACTACGGAGTAAAATAGCAGTTCTTTACTTGCAACTTTTAACCTATAGTTGTTTTGATATAAAACTTGTTTAATCTCCTCAAGATTTTTCTTTTCTACTAAATACAAAGGCAATTGAAGAATCATTTTATCATTGGTCTCATCAAAAATTATTGGTGTATTCCCAAAAATATTATTAAACATTGTAATAAAGCTACTGCTTTCAGTTATTTTAATATTACTAGAGTTTATTTTTTTACTTTCTACATTTTCTCTTACTTCATTTGCTCTCTTTTCATTTTCAGACAAAAGTTGCAAAGTAAACCCAATCACATTTTTTTTATTCAGACTACCTGTTAAATTGAATTGCTTATTAAGCTCATTAAGAACATCAAAGTAAAATTCAAGCTTCTCAATTTCTTTAGGCTTAGAATATTCAAATGTATAAGAATGTTTGCTTCTCCATTCGTTTTCATATTCATCTTCGGGCTTATAATATAGTGTAGAATCAGGCGCAAAAATTTGAAAATTGATAGGCACAAATTTAGATGGCGAAATCATACCCGAAAGCTCCGATAGAATGCTATTATAAATCTCAGGAATCGAGCAATTCACTGCATAAAACCTTAAAGAGTTTCCGCTACTATCAATACCTAAAGCAGTCTGCACATTCGCTAAATACCTTGTCATTGTAGAATACCCTGAACCAAGAGCAGATGCTTTAGGCTGCGCGGGATTAATAGTAAAAATAGCTTCTTCGGTATCAAGAAATATTTTTCTTTTATCTTGCCAATTAGGCAAGTTTCCTTCCAATATTTTATCAATTTCTTTCTTATTCACATACTCAGAACTTGTAATGGCAAGTATCTTGCTCTTATTACTGATCCAAACTTCTGTTGGAACACCTGAAATGCCTAACCGTTTGTACCATAACGTATCGATAGCAGTCGGTAATTTAACATTGCGTAAATGAGGATTAGTATTCCAAAAAGCCCGAATATCATCCTTGGTTTTATTGGTCAAAGATTTAACGGGTACAACAGGGATTATTCTAACTCTACCTTTATATTGATTTTGAAGGGAGTCCAAGCTTGACATGTTTGTTATACAAGCACTGCATGTTTTTGACCAAAAGCTTAAGATAATAAGTTCACTATTTTCTAAAGGTTCACTTATTTTTTCTCCGTTTACATTGATAACATCACCAAGCCTAAAATTGTCAATTACATCACCAGGATTTAAATTTGCATATTGGGATTGGGCAATTTTGCTACTGAGCAATAATAAAAACAGTAATTTTCGCTTACTACTTTTTTTAATTCTTAAGAACATTAATAATGCTCTCTGAAAATAAATTATTTGAAAGTTGCTCATTATGTATTTTTTAGAATAGATATTATGGTAGCACAATTAAGGGTTCTGCGTTATTCCTGTTTTTGCAATTACATAGTATGGAATCTGGAATGCATATTTTGTACTATTGGGATGCAAAACAATTTCTTGGTCATTAATTAACCTTTTAGGAGAAATAGCCCTCTGTGGATCTCCTCTCAATCTTCTTAAATCACTCCATCTTGTACCCCTAAACAACAACTCCTTCCTTCTTTCATTTAATACTATTGTCAACAATTCTTCTTCGTCTGTAGTAGCAACTGGAATAAATTGGTTTGGCAGCCACCTGGTTTCCAATAAACTATTCAAGGCAGCTAGAGATTCGGCAAGTTGGCCTTTTCTAGCATGACACTCAGCTTTGATAAGAAAAATTTCGTCCGCTGCAATACCAGTGAATAAATTTCCTCCCCCAAATAAGCCTCCGCCACTATAATCACCTTTAAAAGCCATTGTCCCATCCCAGTTTGTTTGAAATAAAACTTTTTTTCTTAAATCCTTTTCATCATATAACAAAATTAAGGTAGAGTCAACTTTTGCATAAGTACTACTTAGAATTTCAGTCTGAGGGGACTTGGCATAAAAGATAACCTCTTTATTAAAAATGGGTAAGGGATTGTCCGAATTTGCATCAAGAGAATTGTAGGAGATTAAGCTATCATGAAGAAGCAACGTCTTATCAGCATAAAAAAGTGAACTATCATATTCTCCCATTACCAGATATGTTCGAGCAAGCAACGCATAGGAACTAGCTTTACTTGGCCGGGTAAATACTCTTGATTTAAGTGGAAGTAAATTACTTGCTACATGTAAATCCTGTATAATTTGTTCAAATGTTTCTTTTACACTTGAACGAGAGGTTGTTCCACTAAAATCCGATGATAACCTTAGAGGGATTCCTAAATCTTTAGCAGAAGAACTTTTATTAAAGGGTTGTGAAAATATTTCAGCAATCGATGCAAAATAAAAAGCACGAAAAAAATGAGCACTACCCTTTACATTATTAAATTGTGATTGTTCCTCAGAAGTAAACTTAATATTCTCTATTTCATCTAAAACGGTGTTACAATAAAGAATAGGTTTATATGGCCACTCAGTAACTTCAACACCCAAATCAGCCTTTTCCCATAAATAAACTTTCCTTTCTAAATCAAACGATAAACCATTAAAATCTGTCGTAGTTATATAGTAATCATCACTTGCTATGCCTGGAATTTTGGGGCAAAATTGGTTCATCACTCTATTATCATCAAGAAAAGATTGCATATCAGCAATTTTCTCCAAAGTTGATAGTGTTTCATCAGGCTTTTGGTCCAAATATTTTTTACAAGATCCTAAAAGAGTAATCGCTAATACTGCCCACACCCACACAGATCGCCAGTTGTTATTTCCTTCGTATTTCATTTTGCAGTGTTTATAATTAAGTGGATAAATTTTCCCTTCTTTATTCAATGATGAAATCAAAATGCATTTAAACAACCGATCCTTCGCATAATTTCTTTAGAAGATTCCAGTAATAAAAATTTAAATCTATTTTAAGATCATGAACTTGTGATAAACTATTTAAACTTTCTAATTGACCACTTTTTGTATTATGCGTACTGTCATTCTGATTTCTTTCTTTGGTTTTTATAATAACCTCCTCGGTTTCACCATCGACTTTAACTCTTATTTCATTAAACTGTTTTAGCGTTTCTTTACTGATAATACAGTAAGGATCGCATATATAAGATTTGTTTGCTTTAAATTTGATCATGGCTATACTGCATTACATTTTATAATTTTCTATAGGCAACATTAAAGATTCTCATTTTATTACTAAGAGACTCACTTTTCAGGCCCGGTAACAAAATTCGTTTAGAAGACAATAATTTAATTGGCACTTTCAATAATCTTCTCAATTCCTCCATTAAGTAATTGAAATCTTTACCAAACACTTGCACATTTAAAATGTAGCAGAAATTCCGAACGAAAAAGCCTTAGGAGGCTTGAAGCCGTTGGGAAATTCTGGGTCTGTACCTTCCGAATTAGCCTTCCATAACAATGCGTTAAGATTACTCATATAAGAATAAATTTGTAAACTTTGAAATGGAAGTTTCGAGTATACGCTCTTATTAAAAACATATCCTATTCGTATATCTTCTAGCCTAACATGATCCCCCATGTTAACAACGACACTTGACTGATTATATATTGCATCACGTGAAAAGTTTGCTGGATAAACGAGAGACGGAACATTGGTTTTAAGTTCATCACCTGGTTTTTGCCAACGCTTTACATACTCATTATGAACTTCATATCGACTAAAAAGAGAAGAGTAATTAAGCGCTGGCCGCATAAAATAATAACCTAAGCGGTAAGTTAGATTGGCAGAAATCGTGAAGCCTTTAAAATGAAAAGTGTTAAGTAAGTTCCCGAAAAATTTAGGCAGATTGGGGCCATGATAATCTAGGTCTGTTGTCGTAGTGTATCTTAAGACACTGTCATAATCTTTGACAAGTTTACCTCCCACCACTCCCATTGGATTACCATTCTCTGGATCCAATCCACCCCATTTTCTAGTAATTAAAACATATGGATTGTATCCTTCGATTGCAGTTAATGTACCATCGGTTATAATGACGTTTGTTGGCAGCTCAAGTAAATATTTTGTTACTTTATAATTGACGAAGCTAAAAGAAAATGAAGATTGCCATTGAAATAGACGGCTCGATACATTTGTAGAATTTATTGATAAATCAAGCCCATTACCTTTCATATCTGCCGAGTTTGCAGGCATACTTACAACACCTGTTGTTGGATCGAGACTAGTTTGGTAAATGACATCAGTTGATTTTTTTAAATAATATTCAATACTACCATTAACTTTGTTGCCTTTTAACGAAAAATCAAGACCCATATTTAATGTCCCGACCCTTTCCCATTTCAAATTGGGATTAGGTGGAGTTTGAAGTGAAGCACTTGGTAAGTTTGTAAGAGGGTTGGTATATGCAGGTTCATATGTAACAATGGTTAGAGCAGTAACTGAAGGATCTATGTTACCACTATATCCATAAGTTACTCTAAATTTCAGATTAGGCACTGCATCGACTTTCCAAAACTTCTCATCAGAAATTTTCCAACTTGCTCCAGCTGACCAGAAGGGCCTCCCTTTTTCATTAGTTTTTAATCCAAATATGTTTGATGCATCCTTCCTGGCGCTTGCAGAAATTGTATACTTACCGTCCAAGGTATAAGAAGCGTTAGCAAACCATGAAACAAAACGATTGTTTGTTTGAGTAAAAGGCCGATTTGGAGAAACTGGTATTTGACTTGTCCCTCTAGGAAGAACTGGATAATATGTTACGTAGTCCACATTTGAAGAACTTAGATAATCAGTAACACCATAATATCTCTGGGCATTTGAAGTGTTTTTTGATTGCCGAGTTTCCCCTCCTGCAATTGAGGTAATTTGGTGTCTATCATTGATATTATAGTTAAAATTCAACTGATATCTAAAATCAGACGCTTCTAAAATTGAATTATTAAGATCAAGAATGCCCCCTATTGGAATTGGATTCCTTTTCAAAGGATCATTTACACTTAAGTTAGTAAATCTATTGATTAAATCGCGAGTGTAAAATGATTCGATACTTTGAAAATTTCTATTGGAATTATTTGTTCTTAAAAATTGATATGTCGCTTCAGCGGTTAAGTACTTAGTCAATGAATATCGAAAATTAAAATTCCCTATAATAGTGTGCGTATTATCAGTTTTATCATTGTTTTCAAGTTCATCTAGCGGGCGAAATTTCCAATCCATAAGTTGACCTTTACCAGCTGTATCAATATACCCGTTTCTGTATCTCGTACTTATGGGAAGGTGATTTCCAGTTTCATCAGATAATTGAACATATGAAGGCAATGACCTATTGTTAATGTTATATATACTGTTTCTATAAATGCCTGGATTATTGTAATTCGAATTTGATTTAGTATAACCTAAAGTTAACTGCAGCAATAAACTTTTTGTAGGTTGAAATGAGCTACCTGTTCTTATTGTAATTCGATTTACATCATTTCCTCTTAAATTTGAAATATTCTTATCATAGCCTGTTGAAAAATAATATGTCATATTCTTGCTTCCACCGCTAACATTCACAGAATATTGCTGATTTAGCTGATTTCTATATAATGAACGCGTAAAATTATTTCTATTATCGATTTTCCTTAATGAATCAAGTTTTGCATCCGCTATTGCTTGAGAAATAGTATTGTTCCGCTTCCTCAATAATATTTCAACCGCTGGTGTAAGAGCTGGCCTCCTATTATTATTGATTTCAGCGTTGTAAAACCCTTTATCAAATAAAAAAATTTCAAGATCAACAAAGTCTGAAGTAGGTATAAAAGGCAAGCTAAACAAATCTGGTTCGTTAGAGAAAGTAATATTTGTGTTGATTGAAACATTACTTTTTTGGTTAAATTTTCCTTTTTTTGTTGTTATAACAATAACTCCATTTCCCGCTCTTGCTCCCCATATACTTGCCGCAGCAGCATCGCGTAGAATTGTTATATCTTGAACATCATTTGGATTAATATCATACAAAGAACCTTCATAAGGTAAATTATCAATTACAATAAGTGGTTGTGAAACTTCTGGTTTAGTGGAAAGAGTGTATAATCCCCTGATCATTAACTTAGTCATATTGGGATTCCTCTTATCGAAGAGTAACCCAGGTGTAATACCATCCAATCGACTTATGATATCACTTCCTACCTTTCTATTAAAAAGTTCATTATCAATCTTAACAAATGACCCGGTTGCACGCTCTTTAGGAAGTGTTTCTAAACCGGTATTAACTATAACCTCTTTCATTTGCTGAGCCTCAATAATGAGAAGAATAGAGATTTTTGAACTTCCAGCTACTCGAACAATTTTTGGTATATAGCCAACAGAACTAACTAATAGAGTTGCATTTGACTTCACTTTATTTAACACAAAGCTACCATCAATAATGCTTGCCGTTACTTGGTCACTTCCTTTAACAACGATGGTTGCACCAGATACAGCTTCATTCTTTTCATTTAAAATTTTCCCTTGAATATTAATCAATGAATCTGGCAAATTACTATCACTATCAAGAGCAATTGATTGTTTCTTTGAAACGACAATACGGTTGTCATTTATGTAATATGTAAATGGAAGTCCGGCCAAACATTTATCTAGGACTTCTTTAATTTTGGCATTTACAACCGATATAGAAATGTGTTTTGAATGCAAATCGGAAGAAGGGTATATAAAATCATAATTTGTTTGTTTCTCAATTTCTTTGAACACCGTAGACAACGGGGCTGATTTAAAAGAAAGCGTGATTCCCTGGCTATAGGCATTCGCGGCGGTTTGATTCAGTAGCACCCAAATGAAGAGCAAGAGTAAAGTTGTTTTTTTCATAGCCTTCTTAATTTGGAAAGTTGACCGACAAACCCGCCCGCGCGGAGCTATGCCGAATAAAGTTGTTTTTAGTTTTGGTTTTGCAGTTTTTTGTAGAAAGTCCACTACGGTCAGGTTTAGGTTAATTAGTAAGGGGCTACCTGCTGCCTATTCAGCCTGCCGTGTCTCCTGCAGTAAGTTGGGAGCTCGGACAGACCGAATAGACAACCGGTACCTTTCACTGGTTCTTCAGGATGGTTGTTTCGGGCCGAAATGTCTTGAAATATATAGACTCGCAGATAAGCGAACCAATTCAATCGATCTTTGCTGCTGGGTGTCAACAATATGATTGCATTACGCAAGAGAGGCAAGCGCAATCGGATAGAATAAGATGAAATGGTTGCTGGTAAGAATGCATTTATTAATGCAGGAGATGATGTGAGGAGGTGTGCGAATTGTATTCGCTTTGCTACCGTGCCTTCGCTCAAAGCTTTCAAGGATACTTCACATGTCTACACTAAAAAGATCTTAACCAAATGATATATATCGAAATAATTGTTGTTTTAAGGAAAGAGGAAGTATGCAATCTCTCCCTCTTCTTCCAGTTGAACCTGGTTTTCAATAGAATTAATGGAAAATAACTTTTTAAAGGACCAGGATGTAGACACATCCTGGATTAAATTGGGAATAACTATTCGTTCAATTCGTTACAATAGGTGTTAATGATCACGCAAATTATTTCTTCTTAATGATCACTTCTTTGCCCGATACCTCGATGTCCACATCACAGCTTTCTTCGATGGCCTGGAACACACTGTTGGCAGTATTGCTTCGCGTCATCATAGCTGTTACTCGCTTGCCTTTCAGATCCGTTTCATACACCACCTTGAAATCATACCAGCGCGCAAGAATCTGGATTGCCTGGCTAAGGGGCATATTTTCAAAGTAAAACTTGTTTCTCACCCAGCTGGTAACCGCATAGGTATCTGCGTTACTCACTGTTGTGATCTTACCTTCCTCTGATACGTTGGCTTGCTGGCCCGGTTTCAGAAGGGTGGCCTGCCCGTTCTTTGAAACCTGTACAGCGCCTTCTACAAGGGTTGTTGTGTTAATGGAAGGATTGTCGCTATAGGTATTTACATTGAAACTTGTTCCGAGTACTTTTATATCTACTCCATTGGCAGATACGATAAATGGCTGTTCCTGGTTCTTCACCACATCGATAAAGGCTTCCCCACTCAACTCTATCTTGCGCTCCTTCCCGGTGAACCTGTTCGGGAATTTCAGCCGCGTGGCGCTGTTCAACCAGATCTTCGTTCCATCAGCCAGCACCAGTTTATAATTACTGCCATTGGGTATCGAAATCTCATTGATCATCACTTCTTCATTCGCACCACTCCCTTTGTACACCAGCTCATCTGCTGTTTTGGTAATGGCACTGCTTCCCTGCATGGCTACAACTCCGTTTTTGGCAGTATCGAGGATCAATTGCTCACCGCTTGCCAGGATGAGCAGTGCCTTATTACCTGTTGGTGGATAAAGTATAGTGTCAGCTATCTGCGAACTATTATCTTTCTTTGCCAGTTTCTCATGCTTCGTGTTAAAGAAGAAGAGATAAGCACATACGAGTAAGGTTACCAACACAGCCGCAGCTGCCATTCTCTTCAACATCACAAACACGCCGCTTTTCTTTTCTTCCTGTCCCGAGAGACTCAGGAATCTTTTATATTCTTCAGCAGTGTTGATTGCTTCTTTTACTGATATTCCTTTTTCTAAATAATCAGGATCCAGCAATTTCTTTTCTATATGCTCTTTCAAGCCGGCATACTTTTTTTCGTACTGCTCCAACTCCATAGTTTCCTCAGGAGTGATCTCTTGCTTCCGGATCTTCTGAACAAGCTCAGCAATCCTATCTACAATAGCTTCAAAACTCATTAGTGATTGTTTACTATTCTATCTCCCGGCACGTTAAAAAAAATACTGCTTTAGTATATAACCGGCGTTAATAAAAAAATGCCCAAAAAATAATAGAAAAATAATTGACTATTTTATTAACGTTCGTTAGCAATACCAGGGAGATAAAAAATGAGGGAATAAATTATAAACTGAAGGAAAGGAATATGAAAAAGAGGATGGAAATAATATCCTTATTTAAGGAACTTTTCAGCGGAGAGGTCCTCAGCTTGATAACTGCATTATTGAACTGGTTTCGTATGGTCTTTACCGAGAGGTCCATCAGCCCGGCCAGCTCATTGTTATCTTTATCCTTGAATACACGCGCATAGAATATTTTGCGCGCCTGGGGAGGTAAATTTCCTATTTCATCGAAGATCTTATTAAAGACCGCCGCATCCAGCAATGCCAGGTCAAATTCAGGCTGGTCAACAGTTTCCTTTAACTGAACCTTCATCTTTGTTTGCGTGTTCTCGGACTTCCAGTAATCGAAACAACGGTTCCTGGTAGCTACCCGCAGGTAAGCACGCAGGTTCTCAAAAGTCTGGAACATCACCTTGCCACGTTGCAAAGTCTCAAATAACTTCAGGAAGACATCCATTACGATATCCTCCGCGTCTTTTCTGGCAACATCATCATTGTTGCCTTTTCCATCTATTACGGTATAAGCATAAAAAACAAGATCGTTGTGGAAATGATTAAATACCACCTCGAACGCTTTTTTATCGCCCGTGCAAAGGGCAGCTAACAGTTCAGAATTTTGATCGTTGCAATCCAACCGCATGAGCGAGCCTTTAATTTTTGCCAATTCGGTTTTTCATCGGCGGTATTTACCGGCAAGGATCAGGTTTAATTTAAGGTTTGATATTGTTGAAAGGATACTGGTATATATTACCCGGAACGAAAAGTACAACATAAATCAATCCCTTGCATCAATATTCAGCTACAAAAACAGTTGCATATAAAATGGCTTGTCTACTATTCTTTAATTCATATAAAAATAGTGCCAAGTGAAACAAATCATGATTTTGCTTCATTCATCTGCATCACAGACAGATCAAATGAACTTTCATTGAAGATAAAGTATAATGCCAGTTAAGAACCTGGCGGGAAGAACTCCGCATAGGAGTTGAAGTGCTAATGGAAATGAACACCTATGCTTAGCATAGTTTAATGATTGATGTAAATTACAATATTATTATATACAGAAAAAATATTATTCAGCACAGCAAATGCACAAATCTTTCTTCCTCTATCCACTCATTGAACATATTCAACTATGAATACCTCAAATCAATCCCGAACTCCTTCTTCAACAACTGGCTCACTTCCTCCTCCGTTTCTATCTCCACCTCTATCTCCCCCTTCCCATACGTGATCATGAACGTATTCCCTACTAAGCTTTTCTTCCCATTGATCGTTGGCATCATCGCCATACGCCCCTGCTTGAACCTGCTATTGGGATGTGTTTGGTGATACTTGCACATCTGCTCGAACTCTTTTAATTTTCGTGGCGTCTGCGTAAATATGTATAAAGGTTTGGCCGTGTAATTCTGCACCTTGCACAGAATGATATCATCCAGCTCTCCCAGTTTCATCCGGTACTGGCCGTTCTCATCTTCCAGGTTCACATCAAAGTCCAGCTCCAGCGGACCGAACGCACATTCTCCCCAGCCTACATCCACCAGGTAGAGCAGGCGGTTGACCAATACCATCACCACCATATGATCGTATTCCGGACCGAAGGTGTTCCGCTCATAATTGTAAGACCGGGCCGAAGCCATCTCCGTCTCATAGCCCAGTTTGTCCAGCAACTGGTAGAACAAACTGTTCAGTTCATAACAGAACCCACCCCTTTTACGCCGCACGATCTTCTCGAACTGCGCTGTCGGGTCCATATAAATGGGAATATTACGATAGATATCCAGGTTCTCAAACGGAACAGACAGCAACTGAGCACGCATCAGCGCTTTCAGGTTGCCCAGTGTCGGCTCAATACCGCCGTCATATCCGATCCTTGCGAGATACGCATTTACGTCCATCATGCCAGTAATATAATAGCTTTTTGTATTGTAATACGTAGAAAAATCCCGCATGCAAGATTTTACTACAAGGTTGTTTAACCAACCAAATAGCAGAACTGAACAAGATCAAACAGCTTGTTCCGGAATATGGAAGAACAGAAAATTATTTCTTAACGGAAGTGGAATCTTTAGCCGGCTTCTTGCCCCAGGTCATGCGGTTCACGATCTCCGCAATCACGGTATCGAATTTCACCAGCTGGTCCTGCGTGCAGAGCGCGCGCACTTTCTCAAAGTGGTGGATAGTGATCAGGTCGAGCTGACGCTGATAAGTGGATATTTCATTGCCGCGGAGGTCCAGCAGGCTGTCGTTCTGCGCGCCATGCGGTACTTTGAGCAGGTCGAAGAAACGTTTTTTGGTACTGCGGATGGAGTCCAGCACCGGCTTTTGCTCCGCTACCAGGGTATCGCGCAATTTCCAGTAGATTGTTTCCTGGTCGGGGGTAAGACTGAGCTCGTTCACCATGAACTGCCCCATGCGCTTTTCGCGGTCTGCAGCGGTAGGAGGCGGAGGCGTTGACGGTTTATCGCGCAGCCAGTAAAAAGAGAGGGTGAGGATGTTGGTTACAAGAAGAATGACCACTAGCCAGGTGAGCCTTTTCTGATTCGGGTTCTTGTTCATGGTTCATTCGGGGTTTCGTCATACACCGGGTAGGTGTCAATGGAAGAGTAATCGGCCACTACAAAGGGAGCGGAAGTTTCAGGCGCTGAGGAGAGGCTGGGCTGCTGCACCATCTTCATAATGGTGGTGAAGTTGAGCAATAACACAATCACCGCCAGTCCCAGGGAGAGGGACGGCCTGGTAAGGAGCTTACCGATCCAGCCCAGGGGGGCGGTTTCTGCCTCCTGTTCCATCCTGGCCCGGAGCCTGGTATAAAAGAACTCCGGCGCCGCGGCCCGCTTCATGCCCTGGAGGCTGTCCAGGATCCCGTCTTGTTCTTTATGGTTCATCTCAGGTGACATACTGATGTGTTTTTCAAAACTATGTAGTTTGACGTTATTATTATACAAAACCTGCGACTATTTCCTTTTCTGACCGCCCTGCCCCTCCAGCAGCTTGCGAAGGTTCTGGCGGGCCCTGAACAGCAGGGATTCCACCGCTGAAACGCTCAATTCCATCACCTGAGCGATCTCCTGGTAGCTCAGTTCTTCGGTTTTCAGTAAAATAAATGCTGTTTTCTGGTTCTCGGGCAGCTGATCGATCAGCCTGAAAAGGATGGCGGCCTGCTCTTTCTGGTCCAGCGCCACCCCGGGATGGTGAAAATTCACGGGGTCGTGGAGCACCTCATTGTCGGGCCCGAACAGGCTGGTCACAAAGGCAAAGCGTTTTTTCCGCTTGCGGCTCCGGATAAGGTCAAGGCTCTTGGTCACCGTGATCCGGTAGATCCAGGTGCTCAAGCGGCTGTCTCCCTTAAACTGGTCGATCGAACGGTAAACCTGGATGAACACCTCCTGGGCCACATCCTCCGCATCGGAAGCGTCGTGCACCATGCTGAGGGCCGTGTTGAACACCATATCCTGGCAGTCGTCAACCACCTGTTTAAAAGCCAGCTCATCGCCGTTCCGTAGACGTTGTATCAGTTCCTGTTCTGTCAAGCAAACGGCCGTTTAGATTTAGGGCTACAACTTACGAAAACCTTCTGGTATCCCAACAACGTACCGGTAACACAATAAATTTTATCCAACAAGGAAGGTGTTTTGCAGATGAAATAGAGGCGTTCGCCACAATTTGTCAAATAAAATAAAAAAATAGTGGGAGGAGTAGTCCTAAATTCTTTGTTGTGTGTCTATATATAATTCCACAACCCTATTGCCATGCAAACATTTTTTTTCGTAAAAGAACAGGGGCGTTATGTACGCGTTGACTTTGCTTCCATCCTCTTCATCGAGGCAAGGAGTAATTATGTGCAGATCGTTACCCCAACACGTGTGTTTATGTGCCTGGTGAGTATGCGCCAGATCGAGAAATTATTACCGGCCGAAGGCTTCTGCCGTGTTCACCGCTCTTATATCGTTGGGATCTCCAATATTCAGAGCTTCGACAAAGAGAGGATCTATATGGAGGAACGCATGATTCCCATCGGCGACCGTTACAGAAGTGCCTTGCACCGCTCCGTTACCATGGTGCGATGCAAGAACACTGAAAGTATGTTGCTGGATGAGGAAAATTCGATGGTCCTGATGGAAGAAGAGGAAGATTAAACTACTTCCCCTTCATCCAGCGTTCCGGCCCGATGCTGTAGCGGTTTCCTACAAACTTCACAGTATAGAGGCCGGACGCCAGTCCCTGAGTAGGGATGAATATGTCCTGTTGCCCCGCTTCCAACTTCACTGTTACCTGGTTCAGCACCTGTCCTGCAAAATTCGTAATGATCAGCCTGCCCTGCTGTGCTTCGCGGGCGATCATCCTTACAGCCAGTTGATCTCCATAACAAGGGCTGCACAATAATTTTATCTGGTCAGTTCCCAGCTCTTCCGATTTCACATAAATGATTTTGGAATGAGCATACTTACCGTCTCTATCCTGCATGCGTAAGCGAAGATATACGGTCTGCTTAGGCAGATTATACTGATACGTAGAAGGCATATTCCTGGCCGGGATCACTGCAGCCTGTTTGAAGTTGCTGCCATCATTGCTTTGCTCGATGATGTATGATTCCACATTCTCTTCCATGCTGCTCTTCCACATCACCCTGATGTCTTTGCCATATACTGCCGCTGTGAAATTCTCCAGCACAACGGGCAGGATGGTAACACATGTACTGCTATTACTTACTACGTCCGCAGAACCGAAGTTGGAGGACCCACTTGTAGTAGCACCGGGTGCTTTGCCTACACCAAGGCCGGGGCCTGTGGTCAGCGGATTATTCAGCAACGCATTGGCCGTGTAACGGAAACAGGCTCTTGCATTGGAAGGAGAAACAGCCATACCATTGCTTACGTTATTGGTAAGACCGCGTGAAGAGATCTCGCTGTTAGGTCCCAGGCAGATTGCCCCACCACTGTTGATGGTCATATCGCGGTTGTAAATTCTGCCAAGGTTCACCAGCTTGCCATTCACCTGGAAGTCTGCATTGTTTGCATTCACCACTGCTTTGTTGGATGCATTCACAAAGTAGGCTGCGGAATTGTTGATGGCCAGCTGTGAGCTCATGTTAACAGTACCATAGTTGATAATGTTACCATTCATGTTCACACTTCCTTTGAAGGTAACTGTACCATGGTTGGTGATAGTCTGACTGCTGAGGTTCATGTTCACGCCATTCTCGAAAGTGAGTGAACCACCTTCCATGATCACGATATTACCACCGTTCCAGTTCAGGTTCTGAATAGTGAGTGTGCCACAAACCTGCAGCGTGCCACCATTGATATTAAGGTTGAAAGTTTTTGCGTTTCCCGAGTGAGACAAAGTCTGGCCGGAATTGATATTATCATTGTTCTTAACAGCAGGGCTGTTGCAATTACCATTTGCGATACCGGTGGGAAAAGAGCATTGAGCAAATGAATGTGCGAAAGTAACGCACAGGAGTACGGGTACGAGTAAAAATGTCCTCATAACTACGGATAAATTGACGAAATAGGGTGTACGATCAAGTGATCTCCTTGCGGAATCACAACGGGCTAATCAAGCGATTAAATGGAAGGTGGAAGGTTAATTCTTCGATGGGATAATTGAAGTCAGAGGTAATTGGTCACTGGTAAATTGGTAACACAAAATTAGACATTTAAAAATGCCCTGCAAGCTTTTGCAAGGCATTTTTACTTTTTTAACAATAACGGTTAAATTTTACCATCGCATTTTTCTGATGAAGCGAAACGGTCCGATGCGGTTCCGGTTTCCAATAAACACAACCGTGTACAACCCGCTCTGGAGGCCGGTTACAGCCACATTAACATCCTGCTGTCCCGACTGTAACTTCATTGCTACATCCTTCACCACCTGCCCTGAAACATTGCGAAATATCAATCTTCCCTGCTGTTCTTCCGTACTTATGATACGCAAGAATACCTGATCACCCTGAGCAGGATTATTCAACACCAGGAGGTTATTTTCACCTGCATCATCTGTTTTTACATAAATGATCTTTGAGTACGAAGAACTGCCATCTCTATCCTCCATGCGTAAACGAAGATAGATCTCCGGCACTGCAGGAATATCATACAGGTACTTCGATGGTTCATTCCTGGCTTCCACATAGGCCAGTTTCGAAAAACTGTTCCCATCCCCGCTCCCTTCCAGCACATATCCATCCACATTATCCTCCGAACTGCTCTCCCACTCCACGTTGATCCTGCTGCCGGCAACCAGCGCCCGGAAATACTCCAGCACCACCGGCAGCGCAACCGCACAGCTGCCGCAGTTAGCAGTAACCGTAGCGGCCCCGAATCCCCCTGCCCCGCTCACCGTGGAGCCCGTTGCCTGGCAAACCTGTAAAGTGGCATCACTGCTCAGGAAACTGTTCAGCAAAGCATTGCCGGTATACCGTACGCATGCCATGCTGCCCGTGGGCCTTACCACTATCCCATTCGGGTCATTATTATTCAGCGTTCCGGTATTCACCTGGCTTCCCGGCCCAAGGCATACGTCCGAGCCCCCATTCACCGTAATGGTACCCACATTCATCACACCCAGGTTCTTCATCTCACCCGATAAGTTCACCGTCTGCCCTGGCGCATTGAATACCGCCGTCGGCGCCCCATTCACCAGGTCTGCTGTTGTGGACCCCAGCGAAAACTGTCCATTTACATTTGCCACCCCGTAATTGATAAAAGCACCATCCGTTCCACCCACATTCAATGAACCATTTACTGTAATGGTGCCATGATTGGTGACCAAACTCCCCGTATTCAGATTGATGCCCGTATTCAACGTGAGCGATCCACCCGACATAACCACAATTGCGCCACCATTAAAATTGATGTTTGAAATGGTCAGCGTTCCGCAGACCTGTAAAGTCCCGCCATTAAGATTGACCCCGGAGAAAGTCGTGGCCGTACCCGTGTAAGAATATGTCTGCCCTGCATTGATGTTAACGCCATCCGTTGCCGGGGTTCCTGTACAAGCCCCGTTGGGCGTTCCTGCCGGAAAGGTGCATTGCGCCTTGGTTTGGTGAGATAGTACGCACATAGCTCCAGCTACGAGGATTAAAATTCTTCGCATAGTTACTGATTAGATTGATAATTAAATTGAGTTGAAAACCTGACGGTTTCTGGTGGGGCTGATCAGTAAAGGGAGGGGAGGAAGGATTACAGTGCGTAATGGAATGATTGTAGTGAAATTACTAAAATGCAAAATGCCTGCCAAAGAAATCCGGCAGGCACTCACTGATGTATTACCTATATTCGGTTAAAGATAACCGTTATTTGTCTTCAAAGTTGACCATCCATTTGATGCCATATTTATCATTGAACATGCCAAACCAGGCTCCCCAGGGTGCCTTATCCCAGGGCACTTCCACGGATCCCCCTGCCGACAATGCCTTGAACAGGCGCTCGCCATCCTCCTTTGAATCCGGCGTGATGGCCAGGGAAATGGCCGTGCCCACCGTGGCGGTATGCCCCATGCTTTCCAGCGCATCCGTACCCATCAGCATTACTTTATCATTGATGGGAAGCGCCATATGCATGATCTTGTTTTTGTCGCCCTCCGGCATGTTATCCGCCATGCCGGGCATATCACTGAAACGGGTCACATTTAAGAACTCGCCGCCAAATACTGATTTGTAGAAATTGAAAACCTCTTCTGTATTACCCAGAAAATTGAGATAGGGATGAATAGTTGCCATTGTATGTTGTTTTAAAGTGAATGCACAATCAGATAACGAAACAAATGTAGAATAAGACGGTAAGATGGATGCGGTGTGATCCCGCCAATTTAAGGGCTAACCCCGGCAGGGGTTGGCTTGTTTTATCTCTTATGGTTTAGGGCTTTGTGCTTCGGGCGGGGTGGACGCCGGGGCTGTAAAACATACCCACACCTTTTTGAGCTTTGATGGGCTGTGGTGGGGGATGTTAGGGAGGTGGTGCTGAGCCGGGCTATGGGATCGTATGTTTTGAAGGCCCCTCTGCCCACCCCCGCCCGAAGCATAGCCCCCCTGATATGGCGAGAGATAAAAAAGCAGACCCCTGCCCACCCCGAAGGGAATCGCTTTATGATGATAAAGCCTCGGGAAGTTTTTATGAATGGCGGCAGGGGGTGCGTGATTTAATGGATTACTTACTTTATAGAATTTGGACCTGCCGTTTTATTGCCGCACCTCCACGCAGCCCATGCCGGCGCGGAATGTAAAAAGAGGGTCTTGAAAACATACCATTTCCTGGCCAGGCATTGCACCACAGCCCTGACACTCCCCCCAACGCACAATAGTACCCCAACTGGTGTGGGTATGTTTTCCAACCCGGCTTTTTATATTCCAAGTCCGGCAATTTATATTCCAAGTCCGACAATCTTCCAGAACTGATCCACACGGGCAGTCCAGGTGTTCTGGCGGGCAACAGCCATGCGTTTGGATTGCAGGTCAGGATTGTTTTCGGAAATGGCTTTGTCGATGAGCTGAAGGAATTCATTGTGGTCTTCGGCAATATAGGCCACGTCGCGGAAAGTGTAGATGTCTTCGGAGAAATGCGTGGCGATAACGGGTTTACCTGCGGCAAGATATTCATTGATCTTGAGCGGATAAATGCTTTTGGTGAGCGTGGTCTTGCGGAAAGGAATAAGCACGCAGTCGAAGTACTGCAGGAAGTTCGGTAACTCGGTGATCTTGCGGGGACCAGCGAATATCACGTTCGGCAGTTTGTCCAGGCCGATGTCCTGCACTTCGGTGCCCTGGATGGGGCCGACGAAGAAAAGGATCTTGTCGGAGTGATGTTCAGCAATCTTTTTGAGCAACTCGAAGTCGGAACGGTACTCGATGCTGCCGGTGTAACCGATGATCTTTTTGCCTGCAGGGATCTGCTGCAGCGCTTCGGGTTTGGGAAGCAGTTCCGTGGCAGCCCTCTCGAAGATATCGATATCGGCAGCATTGGGATGGAAGAATACGTTCTTGTTGAACGGGCTCTTCAGACGGGTCAGCTCCTTGGAGGTGCAGAGTGTGTAATCGAAATTACGGACGGTCTCTTCCTCGAGGCGGGTGCCGTGACGATGCGAATAAGCCACCTGGGAGATATCATCCATGGATTGATACACGGATACGGCAGTGAGCTTTTTGATATCCTCGGGGAGCTTCTGAACGAAGTATGGATCGAAGAAGTTCAGGTAAACGAAATCCTTCAGGTTATAGTCTTTGATGAGTTGGCGGATGGTGCGGAGAACGATGCGGTCGTTCAAGGCGGCCAGCTTGTTGTAAATGGCGCCGGGTGGCAGGAAGTTGATGGGCCAGGTCAGCCTGGTGGTTACTACCGTGAGGTTGGCTGGCAGTCCCGGCGGATTGCTGTAGGGATCCTTGCCATGCAGCAGGGCTGGCTTGCGGCGTTTGATCTGTTCAGTGTTCTTCAGCTGGTAGTAGTCCTTGTAGCTGAAGGGATGGTCGATGTAGAAGACGCGGTGATTACGCGCGAATTCCTTGGCCAGTGAAAGCGCCGGGGATGAGATCTCGGAATCCCAACGGCTGAGACTGAAACAAATGATGTCGCGCTGCCTGCTCATATCAACCCTGATTTAATTGATGAAGACAAACTTTCAGGCTGCTTTCCCATTGGGGAATGGACAGGTTGAAAGTATTCCTGATTTTGTTGGTGTCCAGCAGGGAAAAAGAAGGCCTGCGGGCAGGAGTTGGATATTGAGCGGAAGGGATAGGATTCACTGCGCAGGGGAGACCGCTGAGGTCGCGGATGGCAACAGCGAAATCGTACCAGCTGATACGTCCCTGGTTACTGTAATGATAGATGCCTGCCTGCCATTTACCACCGTCGATGATCTGCATGATGGCAGCGGCGAGGTCGGCTGCATAGGTAGGTGCTCCCACCTGGTCGCTCACCACGTTGAGGGACTCACGTTCCTTCATGAGGCGGAGCATGGTCTTCACGAAGTTGTTACCGAATTCAGAATATACCCAGGCAGTGCGGATGATGATGCTGTCTGCATGCTGTTGAATGGCCAGCTCCTCTCCTTTCAGCTTACTCGCCCCATACACATTGATGGGATCGGTGGGCTGGTCTTCCGTGTAGGGATCAGCTGAGCTGCCATTGAACACATAGTCCGTGGATACATGAATGAACTTCGCGCCATGTGCGGCGCAGGCGGCAGCGAGAATGCCGGTTGCGCTGGCATTGATATCGTAAGCGTCCGCTTCGTTCGTTTCAGCCTTATCAACGGCGGTGTAGGCAGCGGCATTGATGCAGAAAGCAGGCTTGTGTTCAGCAAACCAGCGCTGCACGGCGGCTGCGTCCTGGATCGGCAACTCGTTCCTGTCTGTACCTATAAAATGGTAGGCAGGGTATTTCAACTGCAGGGCACGGAGCTCGCTGCCCAGTTGTCCGTTTGCACCGGTGATAAGGATAACGGGGGTGGACATACGCAATTATGAATTGAATTCGAAATTGTTGCGGCACTCGGCGAACGAAGGATTGATCAGGTCTTTTTTAGACACGATCACTTTGTCTGCAGGGATCTTCCAGTCGATGTTCAGCTGCGCATCATTGTAAACGATCCCGCCTTCGGATTCTTTGGCGTAGAACGCATCGCATTTGTACAGTACATCGGCATTTTCGCTGAGCACGGAGAAACCATGTGCAAAGCCACCGGGAATATAGAGTTGCTTCTTGTTGTCAGCAGAAAGCTCGATGGAAAATGTTTTACCGAAAGTGGGGGAACCCTTACGGATATCCACCACCACATCCCAGATGCTGCCGGAGAGCACACGTACCAGTTTGGCCTGAGCGTTGGGATCCAGCTGATAGTGGAGACCGCGGATCACTCCGTATCTGGAATGAGATTGATTGTCTTGTACGAAGGGGCCGATATTCATGTCTTCAAACACCCTGTCGTTATAGGATTCAAAGAAATAACCACGGTCATCTTCAAATACGGCTGGTTCAAAAATGATCAGCCCTGGAAAATCAGTGTCAATGAAAGGCATCAGTTGATTGTTTTAATGATTCGGGGTTATTTTTTGTATTGTTCTTCGTAATAATGCTGGTATTCTCCGGAGGTCACGTTTTTGATCCAGGCTTCGTTGGCAAGATACCAGTCCACTGTTTTTTCCAGGCCTTCCTCAAACTGGAGGCTCGGCTTCCAGCCCAGTTCCTTATTGAGTTTGGTGGCATCTATCGCGTAGCGGTGATCATGGCCGGGGCGGTCTGTAACAAATGTGATCAGTTTGGCTGATTCGCCTGCGGGGCGGTTCAGCTTCCTGTCCATAATGCCGCAGAGCAGGTGCACGATATCGATATTCTTCCATTCATTGAATCCGCCCACATTGTAGCTGTCGCCATTCACTCCCTTGTGGAAGATGGTGTCGATAGCGGTGGCATGATCTTCCACAAAGAGCCAGTCGCGCACATTATCCCCCTTGCCATAAACAGGCAGTGGTTTGTTGTTCACGATATTGTTGATCATCAGCGGGATCAGCTTCTCGGGGAAGTGATGTGAGCCGTAGTTGTTGGAGCAGTTGCTCATTACAACGGGCAGCCCGTAGGTATGATGATAGGCATTTACAAAATGGTCGGAAGACGCTTTGGAAGCGGAGTATGGAGAGCGTGGATCATAAGGGGTGGTTTCGGTAAAGAAGCCGGTCTCCCCGAGTGAGCCATACACTTCGTCTGTGGATACATGGTAGAAGCGTTTGCCTTCCATGCCTTTATTCTTCCAGTGCTGTTTACTGGCGTTGAGCAGGTTCACCGTACCCAGTACATTGGTGCGTACAAAGGCCAACGGGTCCTTGATGGAACGGTCTACATGGCTTTCTGCGGCGAGATGGATCACGCCATCAAAATCATACTTCTCAAACAGCGCAACAATTCTGGCTTCATCCAGGATATCTGCTTTCTCGAATACGTAGTTCTCTTTCTTCTCTACATCGCGGAGATTTTCCAGGTTGCCTGCATACGTGAGGGCATCCACATTAACGATGAGGTATGAAGGGTACTTGTTCACGAAAAGGCGCACAACATGTGAGCCGATAAAACCGGCGCCGCCGGTGATCATGATTTTGTTGGAATAGTTTGCCATTATAAACTCCAGTAGTTTCTGCTGGTGATTTTGTTTTTAAATATGCCTTTCAGGTCGGCCACAATTGCGTGGGGCCTTGTGATGGCAGCGAAATCATGGTCAGTCATAGAGATATATGGAGCATGAGGTACAGTAACGATGACGGCGTCATAATCATTCCTCACTTTACGGGTGAGGTGCAGGCCGTATTCCTCATGTACTTCATCTGTTTCTGCATATGGGTCTTCCACATCCACCTGGAAGTTGAAGGCCAGCAGTTCTTTTACCGTATCGATGATCTTCGAGTTGCGGATATCGCTCACGTTCTCTTTGAATGTAACACCTTTCACCAGCACTTTGGGCTCGTTGGAATTACGGAGAACATGCGTGATGATCTTCCTGGCCACGTACTTGGCCATATCATCGTTGATGAAACGGCTGGCAGTGATCACCTTGCTTTCATAGCCCAGTGATGCCGCTTTGTACGTGAGATAGTATGGGTCCACACCAATACAGTGACCACCTACCAGTCCGGGCTGGAATTTCAGGAAATTCCATTTGGTGCCGGCAGCTTCTATCACTTCAAAAGTGTTGATGCCCATGCGGTCAAAGATCAGGCTCAGTTCATTCATCAGTGCGATGTTGAGATCGCGCTGTGTATTTTCAACGATCTTGGAGGCTTCCGCCACTTTGATGGAGGAAGCGCGGTGTACACCTGCATCTACCACCAGTTCATAGATCTTTGCAATTTCTTCGAGTGATTCCGCATCGTTACCGGATACTACTTTCACCACGGTTTTCAGCGTGTTCTTCTTATCGCCCGGGTTGATCCTTTCGGGTGAGTAACCGAGTTTGAAATCGGTGCCCATTTTCAGGCCACTGATCTTTTCCAGGATAGGAAGACAATCCTCTTCCGTACAACCGGGATAGGTAGTGGACTCGAAAACAACATAATCACCTTTCTTCAATACGCGGCCTACCGTAGCAGAAGCGCTTTCCAGCGGTTTCAGATCGGGTACATTGTATTTATCAACCGGTGTAGGCACCGCAACGATGAATACATTGGCTGTTTTCAATACTTCTTCATCATCCGTAAAGGTGATATCGCAATCGTTGAAATGCGATCCTTCCACTTCCTTGCTGGGATCGATGCCTTTGCGCATCATCTCCACGCGCCTGCTGTTGATATCGAAACCGATCACCGGGATCTTTTTGGCGAACTCCAGTGCAATGGGTAATCCTACATAACCTAATCCAACTACTGCCAGTCTAGCGTTTTTATCTAATAACTGCTGGTACATGTCAACAAAATTGTTTTGTAAATAAATGAAAGGGAATCAATAGCTCCGTTCTTTATCTACAGGCAAGGGAAATTGGGTTTATTAAAAGCAGCAAAAGGAACCTGGTGGTTCCTATTGGATGCTATTTGATGCTGTTGAACTCTTTTGGTTGTTTGTACCATTCTTCGGAGGGCAGGGCTTTGAAGTAGTCGTAGGTGATCTTCAGGCCTTCTGCCCTTTTCACTTTCGGGCTCCATCCCAGCACTTCTTTGGCGCGGGTGATATCCGGCTGCCGTTGTTTGGGATCATCTACCGGTAATGGTTTGTAAACGATCTTCTGGTTGGTGCCGGTGAGTTTGATGATCTCTTCCGCAAAGTCTTTAAGCGAGATCTCATCAGGGTTACCCACATTCACTGGTTGTGTGTAATCGCTCATGAGCAGCCGGTAGATACCTTCCACCAGGTCGTCCACATAACAGAAGCTGCGGGTTTGTGATCCGTCTCCGAAAACGGTGAGGTCTTCGCCACGGAGTGCCTGGCCGATGAATGCGGGCAATGCACGGCCGTCGTTGAGGCGCATGCGTGGTCCGTAGGTGTTGAAGATGCGGATGATCCTGGTCTCCACACCATGGAAATTATGGTAGGCCATGGTCATGGCTTCCTGGAAACGTTTGGCTTCGTCGTACACACCACGCGGGCCTACGGGGTTTACATTGCCCCAGTATTCCTCGTTCTGCGGGTGTACCAGCGGATCACCGTAGATCTCAGAAGTAGAGGCTACGAGGATTCGTGCTTTTTTCGCTTTGGCCAGACCCAGGCAGTTATGCGTACCCAGGGAACCCACTTTCAGTGTCTGAATGGGGATCTTCAGGTAATCGATAGGGCTGGCTGGTGAAGCGAAGTGCAGGATATAATGCAGTTCACCGGGAACGTGGATGAACTTTGAAACGTCATGATGATAGAACTCGAACTGTTCCAGTTTGAACAGGTGTTCGATATTGCGGAGGTCGCCGGTGATGAGATTGTCCATCCCGATCACATGGAATCCTTCTTTGATAAAACGGTCGCAGAGATGAGAACCGAGAAATCCTGCTGCACCGGTGATGAGTACCCGTTTTTTTGACATGCTGTATTATTTGTGAGTAGTGCCGTTTGTTGGGATAGCAGTTGCCCTGCCCACGCTTTCGTAATAGAAACCTAATTCCTTCACTGCGCTTCCTTCGAAGAGGTTACGGCCGTCGAAGATCACTTTGTTCTTCATTACGGTAACGATCTTGAGGAAGTTGGGTGTGCGGAACTCATTCCATTCAGTGGCAATGATGAGTGCTTCTGCGCCTTCCAGGCAATCGTACTGGTTTTCCGCGTACTGGATCTTATCGCCCACCACACCTTTTACATTGGCCATGGCTTCAGGATCAAATACACTTACGGTAGCGCCTGCTTTCAGCAGTTCATCGATCATATAGAGGGCCGGAGCCTCACGGATATCATCTGTATTGGGTTTGAATGCAAGCCCCCAGATAGCGAACTTCTTTCCTTTCAGATCATTGTTGAAGAACTTGTTGATCTTGGGGATAAGATGCAGTTTCTGGCGTTCGTTCACATCCATAACGGCGTTCAATATGCGAAAATCGTATTCAACTTCATTGGATGATTTCACCAGGGCCTGCACGTCTTTGGGGAAGCAGCTTCCGCCGTATCCGATGCCCGGGAAGAGGAAGCGTTTGCCGATACGGTCATCGGAACCGATGCCACGGCGCACCATATCCACGTCGGCGCCGAGCCTTTCGCAGAGTTGTGCCACTTCGTTCATGAAGGAGATCTTGGTAGCGAGGAAGGAGTTGGCGGCATACTTGGTGAGCTCTGCAGAGCGGACGTCCATGTAGATCACGGGGTTGCCGGAGCGCACGAAGGGTGAATAGAGATCGCCCATGAGCTTGCGGGCCCTTTCGGAGCCTGCGCCGATCACAACGCGGTCTGGTTTCATGAAATCATCAACAGCCACGCCTTCGCGGAGGAATTCGGGGTTGGATACCACATCGAATTCGCCTTTGTAGTTTTTGGCTATTGCAGCATGTACTTTTTCGGCAGTGCCTACAGGTACAGTGCTTTTATCAACAATCACTTTGTAGTCTTTCAGGATCTTACCCAGGTGATCAGCCACGCCGAGAATGTATTTCAGGTCGGCTGAGCCGTCTTCTCCGGGAGGAGTTGGCAGGGCCAGGAAGATGATCTCGGCATCTTTGATGCCTTCTTCCAGGCTGGTGGTGAAGCGGAGTCTTTCTTCCTTTACATTGCGGAGGAAGAGTTTCTCCAGGCCTGGTTCATAAATAGTGATCTGTCCGTTAGACAGCTTTTCAACTTTTCCCTTGTCAATGTCCACGCAGGTAACATCATTGCCGGTTTCGGCGAAACATGTACCGGTAACAAGTCCTACGTATCCGGTACCTACAACAGCGATTTTCATTTTGAATTGTTTTTTTAGGGTGTCTGATTTACTGGAAGTTTTACAACAGGGTCATGACCTCGCAATTGCGCTCACCCCGAAGTAGTGAATGCAACGCTGGCGCAATCTTTCTTAAAAAAATAACCTGTGCTTCTTCTTTCAACCTGGCGTTTACCCTTTATTAATAAACTCCAAAACTTTCTTGGTGATCAAACTGAGTTGTTCATCGGCCAATTCGGTATGCATAGGCAGCGAGATCACCCGTTCTGTAAGCCAGTCGGTTATTTTAAGATCGAAAGCTGCGCCGCCAAAAGCGTCAAACATCTTCTGACGATGGGCGGGTACTGGATAATAAATCATGGAAGGGATTCCGTTCTCAGCCAGAAATGCATTCAGTCCGTCACGGTCTACGCCTTCAAGTACAAGGGTGTATTGGTGGAAAACATGGTTGCAATCCGGGGAACGGTAAGGGGTCTTGATCTTAGGATGGTTGGCAAAAGCCTTATCATAATAATCAGCCGCTTTCCGGCGGGCTGCCGCGTACTCATCCAGGTGAGGCAGTTTGCAGTTAAGCACTGCCGCCTGCATAGAGTCCAGACGGCTGTTACACCCCACCAGATCGTGGTAGTACCGTTTGCTCTGCCCGTGATTGGCAATCATTTTTAACCGGGTAGCTAACGCATCGTCATTGGTGAATATTGCACCACCATCTCCGTAACAGCCCAGATTTTTGGACGGAAAGAAGGATGTAGTGCCGATTGTACCAATAGTTCCCGCCTTTTTGGTGGTACCATTGCTGAACGTATAGTCTGCCCCGATTGCCTGGGCGGTATCTTCAATTACATAGAGATTGTGGCGTTTGGCGATGTCCTGGATGGCTTCCATATCAGCCACCTGGCCAAACATGTGCACGGGAACGATTGCCTTTGTTTTAGGCGTGATGGCCTTTTCGATGGCAGCAGGATCCACGCAGAACGTCCTGGGATCCACTTCCACGAATACCGGCTGCAGGCGCAGCAGGGCAATCACCTCGGTGGTAGCCACATAAGTGAAGCTGGGCGTGATCACTTCGTCGCCAGGCTGCAGGTCCAGCGCCATCATGGCTATCTGAAGCGCATCCGTGCCGTTGGCGCAGGGGATCACATGCTTTGCGCCCATGTATGCAGTAAGGCTGGCGGTAAAATCAGTGACCGCTTTGCCATTGATGAAGGCAGTATTATCAATCACATCCTGGATAGCTGCATCAACTTCCGTCTTGATCCTGGCATATTGCGCTTTCAAATCAACCATTTGTATAGCCCGCATACTTGTAATATTTCTTTTTAAACGGGCACAAACCTAGTACAAAAAAACGGATTCAGCAATTGCATTCCCCTTACATTTGTTCATAATTAAGTTACCCGTGCACCTTTTTTTCTATAATATTTTCTGTTGGTTATACCGGTCCGCCATACGGATCGCTGCACTCTGGAACCCAAAAGCCCGGTTATGGGTCAGGGGCAGGAAGGATTGGTACAATACTATTAAACCACAATTTGATAATAATCAGGGGCCCTGGATCTGGATGCATTGCGCCTCTCTCGGGGAGTTTGAGCAGGGCCGCCCCGTTCTGGAGGCCCTCCGCAGCCAGTATCCCGGCTACCGCCTCCTCCTCACCTTCTTCTCCCCCTCCGGTTATGAAGTGCGGAAAGATTACAAGGGGGCCGACCTGGTCACCTACCTGCCCATGGATAACAAGATCAGTGCCGTTAAATTCATCAACCTGGTGAATCCCAGCCTGGTACTATGGGTAAAATATGAATACTGGTACTATTATCTTACCGGTCTGCGCAAAAAACAGGTGCCTGTGCTGCTTATTTCCGGCATTTTCCGGAAAGACCAGCCCTTTTTCAAGTGGTACGGCCGCCTGCATCAGTATATCCTGGAGAGTTTTTCGCAGTTATTCGTGCAGAATGAAGCTTCCCGCGAATTGCTGAATGGCATCGGGTTCAAACAGGTGACCGTGAACGGGGATACGCGGTTCGACAGGGTGGCGGAGATCGCCGGCCAGTTCAAGCCCATCCCGGCCATTGAAGCTTTCTGTGGCAACCATCCGGTGATAGTGGCCGGCAGCACCTGGGATGCAGATGAAGAGGAACTGGATCATTACGCCAATACACATCCGGAGATCCGTTTTATCATTGCGCCGCATGAAATAGAGGCACCGCACCTTCATGATATAGAAAAACTTTTCAAACATACGATCCGCTATTCCGAATGGAGCAAAACATTACAGGCAGCCCCGTCAGTGAATACGCTCATTATCGATAATATCGGGATGCTGAGCAAGCTCTATCATTACGCTACCATCACCTACATAGGCGGAGGCTTTGGCAAAGATGGCGTTCACAATGTGCTGGAAGCCGCGGTATACGGTAAACCGGTGGTATTCGGGCCCGTGTATGATAAATTCATTGAAGCGGATGAACTGGTGGAAAGCGGCGGCGGCATCAGTATTGAAACAGCGCTGGAGCTGGAAGAGGTGTTCAATGAATTGCTGCAGGATGAAACTGAATATAAAAAAGCCGCTTCAGCAGCGGCTCAGTATGTTGTTTCCAAAACCGGGGCCACCAAAGCGGTGACCAGTTATATTCAGGAGAACCGTCTTTTGACCAACTGATAGAAATGGCGGGTAACGGGTTTGGTTTCATCCCATCCCAGTTTCACTTTCAATTCCCTTTCAATCCAGTACTCGGCTTCGGGCAGGATGCGGAAACCATTGATGGTTTTTATGCTGCGTTCGTACATCACTTCATCTCCACGGAAAAGTTCACTGATGAATACAAAGCGATCGTTCACACCGATGGCGCGTTTGAGATCACGAACAGGAGAATCGTTGAGCCGGTGACCTACTTCCACCACCTCTTCTTTTAACTTATCATTAAGAGAGGATTGGGTGGCAAAAGCGATGGAATCATTGATTTCACGACCTGATGACTGGTGTGCGAGCGTGGGTATCTCACGGATAGGATCGTAATGATACCCGTTGCTCTGTCCGTGCATCACAGGAACTTCCTCTACTTCCGGAATGGTTTCTTCCTGAACAGGCTCTTCAAAAACCGGTAGTTCAGGCTCCTGCACGGGCTCCGGTTCAGGTTGCTTCTGCACCGGGGCAGGTGGTGTAATAACAGGGAATGAAGAACGGCTGGAAGGCATAACCACGGCCACTTTGGAGGTACCCGGCACTTTCCGCGACACGGCAGACAATTGCACCAGCTCCGACTCAATCAATTGAGCCGTCACTAATAGTTGCGAGGGATCAGCATTTTGTTCGAATTGTTCGTTTAATTTGCTGATCAATTGTGCTAAACGCTCCATAATCAGTGGGTACTTTTGTGGGTTATGTGTTTGTACCATAAAGTTAACAATTATTATACCTATTTCCGTTAACATGTTCATAGAACCTAACATATCCGGTGAGCGGCGTGGAAGTATAGAAGTGATCTGCGGCTCCATGTTTTCGGGAAAAACGGAAGAGTTGATCAGACGACTGAAACGCGCGCGCATCGCCAATCTCCGGGTAGAGATCTTCAAACCCAAAATAGATACGCGATATCACGAACAACAGATTGTTTCACATGATGAAAACGCCATTCTCTCTACTCCTATCGAAAGCGCACAGACCATCCTTTTACTGGCCAGTGATGTGGATGTAGTAGGTATCGATGAGGCCCAGTTCTTTGATGACCAGTTACCGGATGTATGTGATCAGCTGGCATACCGCGGTGTACGGGTGATCATTGCGGGCCTGGATATGGATTACTCCGGTAAGCCCTTCGGACAGATGCCCTTCCTCCTTGCCAAAGCAGATTATATCACCAAGCTTCATGCCATCTGCATGAAATGTGGAAATATAGCCAACTACTCTTATCGCAAAGTGGCAAGTCCCACCCAACTGCTATTGGGTGAAAAAGACCTCTATGAACCGCGTTGCCGCAAATGTTATTACGAAAGATAAAAGATAATTATGCAGTGCCCAGTCGCTCGCTTCTGGCGAGCGACTGCTCTCCGATATTACAATTTCTTACAACTCGCCCTGATCACGGAGCTTTGTTTATAGGGCTCATTTTCCACCTTGCCTTCCATCACTGCTTCAATGTAAACAGACTCGATCATACCTGTGTGCCTGTTTATTTTAAAACTTCCTTCCTGCCCCACTTTCAGTGAAGTGGACGTTGTATTGTCCGTAAACCCTGAACCGCCCAGGATCAGTGTCACCTGGTCTCCTTTGATCTCAGACACCTTATATACCTGTAAAACAGTCAGCGGGATGGCGCCCGGAACCTGGTACACACGATTGAGCGTGTCTCCTTTTTTGATCATATAGCCGGGAAATTCGGGGAAGATGGACGAGAGCATGGCCGACGCGGCAGCCGGAGAGAATTGTCCGGCAGCTATATCCCATACCTTGCTGAATTCCGCAGAATTGGCGGCAGTGGAATCAGGCAGTACTTTTTTAGTGATGGCATGAAGCAGTGGTGTAAAGGAGCCAATATTTTCGAGTTTCCCGAGATTATTCATCCCGTAGCTGAATGACTGCCCCTGCACTCCCTGCCAAACAGCGGGAACAAGTGTGCGTGGGTCATCACTGCGGTAGGGAACGGGATGGTCTGTGTCAACATTCAGGCTGTCCGTTGCATTGATGACCTTTACCCAAAAGCGTTTATACGTGGCATTTATATTCAGTCCTGTATCCTGCACAGGCTTCAATATAAGGGAGCTGCCCAGGCTATGGGTCTGTTTTGCCCCTTTATAATCAGCTGTCAGGTCTTCCTGGTAAGCGAGCTCATACGGCTGGTTCTTCTCCGGCACAAAGCGGAGATCAATCGTTTCTTCTTTACAGGAAGACATCATTACAACACCGCATAAAAGCGGCAAACAGACTGCTATACAGGATCTTAAAGTCATACCGGGTGGAGTGGAATTATTGAATAAAGTACGGAAATTATCAGCAGTTGACCGCTTAAATGTTAATTTCGCGCAACAATAACGCTGATTCCATCAATTCATTTCAATCCATACTGGCACTTGTAAAAAAAGACCTGCTCCTGGAAGTCAGGCAGCAGTATACTTTTTATGGCGTGATATTGTATGTGGCCAGTACCATTTTTGTATTGTACCTGGCCATGAATCATCCGGAGGACAATGTCTGGAATGGATTGTTCTGGATGATCCAGCTTTTTATCTGTGTGAATGCGGTGGCCAAGAGCTTCCTGGCCGAGAGCCGGGGGCGGATGCTGTACTTCTATACTATTGCCGGCGCCCGGGATTTTGTACTGAGCAAGTTGCTTTTCAATGCCATGCTGATGGTAGTGATGAGCCTGGTGAGCATGCTGCTTTTCTTCCTGCTGATGGGCAATCCCATCAACAACCCCTGGACTTTCACAGGTATCGTATGCCTGGGGGGCTGCAGTCTCAGCCTTGTTTTCACTTTCCTGGCGGCCATTGCGGCCAGGGCACAGCAGAATGCGGCGCTGATGGCCATTATGGGTTTTCCGCTGATCATTCCGCAGCTGATGCTGCTGATGAAGATCTCCACGGTGGCTTTTGCAGATGTGATACAGGCCGGCCTCGGACAGCTGGTAATGCTGCTGGCGGGGCTGGATATACTGGTAGTACTGCTGGCGGTGATCCTGTTTCCCTTTCTGTGGAAGGATTAAATTCCCGGTTTCATTCAATATTTCCTGAAATTCAGGATTGAAAATTCAGGAAAACCCTGGTTTCCTGCCGATTCAATCAAACAACTGCGTAAAAACGACAGGTTTTTTCATTTTTCTTGTTTTAGCATTCATTATTTCGCTTTTACTATCCCTTCCCCTAATTTTGCCCCACCTAATCAGGTAGTTGGCGATTACCCTAAACGCTGTGCTGAAGCAAAATGGCCAACGTCCGATCATCTAATCGAACCGGAATATGCGCCAGTATTGGTGGAAAATACTAAGTATCGTTTTACTGCTCTACACTTTTATTGCAGGTTTCCTCATCAAAGTACCAATCATCGGTAATTTGTATGAAACTATCCGCAACCTGTTCTTCCATGTTCCGATGTGGTTTGGTCAGCTGATCCTTATAACTGTATCCCTGGTCTATTCGATCAGGTATCTCCGTAAGCCTACGCTGCACAATGATTTCATGGCCACTGAATTTGCCAGAACCGGATCTGTGATGGGCATCCTGGGATTGCTGACGGGTATGATCTGGGCCAACTATACCTGGGGGGCTCCCTGGAACAATGATCCCAAGCAACTGGGAGCAGCCATCGCCCTGCTGATCTATCTCGCCTATTTTGTGCTGCGCAATTCCATGACGGATATCGACAAGAGAGGAAGAGTGGCAGCCGTGTACAATATTTTCGCTTATTTCATTTATATACCCATGATCATGGTACTGCCGCGTATGGTGGAAAGCCTGCATCCCGGCGGTCAGGGCGTGGAGGGCAATCCCGGATTCGGGGGTGGTTCTCTGGACCCTACCATGCGATTGGTATTCTGGCCGGCTGTATTAGGCTGGACCCTTCTCGGCGTTTGGATCAGCACACTTAATGTGCGCCTGCGTACGTTAGAAGAAAAAAAACATTTCAGTTAAATCGATCATGAAAAAATTCATCATAACCTTCTTATCAATGCTGCTGGTGTTCATCGCCACGGCACAGGATAGTACTAACGATGTCGCCTCCGCTCAATCAACCGGATTGCGGGCCGATGGAAAAATATACGTGGTTGTGGCTGTAATAGTAACCATCCTTCTGGGGCTGTACGTGTACGTTATACGGCTCGACAGAAAGATCTCAAGGCTGGAAAAGCAATCCTAGCCTTTATTGCAGACACATTCACCATTTCACATTTAAATAGCTTAATCATGTCAGAGTACAGTTTTTTTGGAGCGGTGGAGAAAAGTTTTGACAAAGCCGCTAAGTTTACTAAATGGGATCCAGGTATCCTTGAACAGATCAAACAGTGTAATGCCGTTTACCGCATGCACTTCCCCGTGAAGATCGGTGAGAAGATCGAGGTGGTGAAAGCATACCGGGTTCAGCACTCCCATCACAAACTGCCTTGTAAAGGTGGTATCCGTTTTGCCATGAGCGTTAACCTCGATGAGGTAATGGCCCTTGCAGCATTGATGACCTACAAATGCGCTATCGTGAACGTACCATTCGCCGGCGCAAAAGGTGGAATCACAATCGATCCTAAAAAATACACTCCATACGAACTGGAAAAGATCACGCGCCGTTACACGTCGGAGCTGATCAAGAAGAACTTCATCGGACCTGGCATAGACGTTCCGGCTCCCGACTACGGAACCGGCGAACGTGAAATGGCCTGGATCGTGGATACTTACCAGAGCATGCGCCCTGGCGAGATCGATGCACTCGGTTGCGTTACCGGTAAACCCGTTACACAGGGTGGTGTTCGTGGCCGCCGCGAAGCTACCGGCCTCGGCGTTTTCTACGGTCTGCGCGAAGTGTGCAATATGCCCGATGTAATGCAGAAACTCGGAATGACCACCGGCGTTGCAGGAAAGAGAGTAGTAGTACAGGGCCTCGGTAACGTAGGCTACCACTCTGCCAAATTCTTTGCAGAAGCTGGTTCCAAAGTAGTAGCCCTCGCGGAATACGAAGGTGCTATCTACAATAACGATGGTCTGGATATCGATGCCGTTTTCGAGCACCGCAAGAAAACCGGTTCTATCCTCAACTTCCCCGGCGCTACCAACTTTGCGAAAAATACAGATGCTCTGGAATTCGAGTGCGATATCCTCATCCCTGCCGCTCTGGAGAACGTGATCAACGGAGAGAACGCTCCCCGCATCAAGGCAAAAGTGATCGGTGAAGCCGCTAACGGACCACTGACCCCCGAAGCTGATGAGATCCTGGCTAAGAAAGGCGCACTGGTTGTTCCCGACATGTACCTGAACGCAGGTGGTGTAACCGTTTCTTACTTCGAATGGTTGAAAAACCTCAGCCACGTAAGATATGGCCGGATGGAAAAACGCTTCACAGAGAACCTGAACAATCATATCCTGGGCCAGATCGAAGACCTGACCGGAAAAACTGTAAACCAGCGTGAAAAAGACTTCATCCTGCACGGACCTGAAGAAGTTGACCTGGTACGCAGCGGTCTGGAAGAAACGATGATCACCGCTACCCGCGAGATCATGGACGCCTGGAAATCCAACCCCGAGATCCCCGATATGCGCACAGCCGCATATGTGGTGGCCATCAACAAGGTAGGTACCAGCTATGCTGAGCTCGGCATCTTCCCATAAAGAGCAATGCTTGTTTTACGATATAGTCCCGCCTGCGAAAGCAGGTGGGATTTTTTTTGTAATTTGAGAACATAGCACCATGAAGTCACCATCCTACTCTCGAATACCCCAAAGCATTGTTATTCCTGATGATGCTGCCGCAGTCCCTGACACAGCCTGCAAATGATTAATTACAAAATTTTATGTACGATATCAGATTCATACCACCTGAAGAATGGACCGCTATCCTGCCCCTGCTGCAGGTGCTCAACAACTACACCATTTCAGAAGAGATCCTGGAAGAACGGCTGGCGGAAATGAAGAACCATCGCTACAAATGCGTGGGCGTTTATGATAATGATAAACTCATCGGCATCACCGGGGTTTGGATCCTGAATAAATTCTATAACGGCAAACATATCGAGCCGGACAATGTAATGGTTCTGCCGGAATACCGCAATCAGCAGATCGGTGAAAAGATGATGGACTTCGTGCACAATTACGGCCGTGAAGAAGGTTGCATCGTATCTGAGCTCAACGCTTATGTGACCAATGAAAAAGGAATCCGCTTCTGGATCAACCAGGGGTACAGGATCCTTGGCTTCCATTTCCAGAAAAAATTATGAGTATGAACATCAGGAACGCTACGCTGCAGGACCTTCCCACAATTGTGGCCATCTATAATTCAACCATCCCCGGACGAATGGTAACGGCAGACCTGGAGCCTGTCAGCACAGAGAACAGGCTGATCTGGTTCGATGATCATGATCCGGCACGCCGTCCATTATGGGTGGTGGAGAACGAACAGCATAAAGTGATCGCCTGGATGAGCTTCTCTGATTTTTCCGAACGCGCCGCCTATAATATCACTGCCGAGATCAGTATCTACCTCGATCCTGCAGCCAGAGGCAAGGGGCTGGGCGGACAATTACTGCAATACGCCATCGATCAGTCGCCCGCACTGGGCGTGCAAAAACTGCTCGGCAAGATCTTTGCCCACAATGAGCCCAGCATCAGGCTCTTTCAGAAATACGGCTTTGAACAATGGGGCAATCTCCCCGATGTATGCCTGCTGGATGGCATTCTGCGCAGCGTGCTCATCCTGGGCAGAACGGTTTAACCCGCCGCATCCGGCTCATCATTTCCGAAGAGCAGTTCCTTATAACGGTTATACAGATACGAAATCAGCAACAGAATTCCTCCCAACGCAATATAAGTGATGGTGCGCGTCAGCGTATTGGCATGACTGAGATCGAAGAAGGTCAGCTTGATCAGCGTGATCACCAGCATGGCCATGGCAGACAGCCGCAGTCCGCGGTGTTTCTTCCAGATGCCATAGACGATCAGCGCCAGTGCAAACAATCCCCAGAGCACACTCAGTCCGTATTTGTATTGATTGTTGGCACCGCTCACGCGGGTCCAGAGCAGGTATTCGAAACTGAGGAATACGATCAGCACCAGCACCAGTAGCTGGGGCCAGAGCTGCTTTATCCGCTTCCTGCTCTCTTCGGTGCCGGATGCAGTTTTGAAATAGTAGAACAGGCCAGCTATGGGCAGCAGAAAGACATACCTGCTCAGCAGGTTCCAGGCCCCGAAATACAAACCCGATTGTTGCTTCTGGTAATAGTTGGCCGCCACATCATTCAGTTTGGGAAGGCCGGCCAAGCCCCAGATCCACAGCAGCAAAATAAACAATACCGCCCCCACAATCCGTAAAGCCTGACTTTTGAACCAGTATTGATTGGCAGCTGCAATCGCGCAAACAAAAAAGAAGGAATATAACAGGAGCGCAACCGGAAGGTGATTGGCAACTTCTGTTGACCATGGTCCGAAACTGCCATCGGCACCACTCAGTGTATTCTCGATATTGGTAAAGAACAAATTGATCTCTGCGAGAAACAATATATAAACAAAGAGTATAGTAAATATGGGGATGATAAAAGTATAAAAGACCTGCGTCAGGCCTGTGCCTTTGATACCATCATTTTTCAGATCATGACGTTTATTCCATCCGGTCAGTAGGATGAATGTTATATACACCAATAAACCTGTGTAGAAAGCCGGATGGGCAAATGCTTTATGATTCATTATGCTTCCCGCAGATTCATCATATTCAAAAAGCCTGAAGAAATACATCGCATTGGCTGCAAACAAAGCCAGCATTGAAGCTGCCAGGCTGAAATTCAGGTACAGCGCAGATTTCCATTTTCTACCCAGAAAATACAGGCTCAATGCCTGGGCCGTCCAGGTAAGTGGTATCCAGTTTCCTTTTAAGGCTACCGGAACTGAGATGCCAATAAAAGTAATAAGAAGTGAGATGAGCATCTGATATGCCGCATCTTCTTTCCCAGTCCTTCTTTTAAGCAATATAGCCACGGCAAAATGCACCAGCCCATTCAGCAAAGTGAAACCGCCCTTGGTCCATCCGGAGACATGCGCATCCCGCAACAGCTCCATGCCCACGAAATAAATGATGAATGCATTTACAGGCAGAATGATGATGTCGCCCGCATTGAAAGCCTGCTTCCGGATCAGTTTGTACCCGAGTATACTTGCATAGAACAATATGAAATAAATGATAACGAAAGACCAGGATATACCGGTGAACTTACTCCCCTGCCCTACAAAACAGAACCAGAAGATATAAATAAGCCATGTAGTACCGAAGGCCGCATACACCAGGCTGCTCCAGTTCTTTTTGAAAGAAACTATCAGCATGCCCGCATTGATGATGGCGATATACGTGAAGAGCGCCCCGTAATTCCCGGAATTATTGCTCAGCAGGAACGGGATGGCATACGCACCTACCTGCGCCAGGTGCGCAATAATCACCCGGTTGTATAACGCAGATGCATATACGGTAGCGGCAGTTACCGCAACCATGATACCGAATGCCGCCATCCTGGGGAACAGCTGGTAATACGTGAATGCTATATAGGTTATAAAATAAGCCACACATAATCCGCCACCCATCAGCACCGCACTGTATCCGGGGTATTTGTTACGAAGACGGTATCCCAGTCCTGCCAGTACTATCCCGGCCAGGTACCCCAGGATGATGCGCAGCTGCACACTGATCAGATCATGCTCGATGGCATATTTTGCACCGATGAAGATCCCTATAACGGTAACCAGTATCCCCACTTTGCTGGCGAGGTTTTTACCGAGGAACTCTTCAACATTCTTGTTTTTTGCTTCCTGAACCGGAGAATGAGCAACAGCCGTTTCTGTACGCTGAACCGGCACCCTTACCGGAGGTTTGCCTTTATGAGCAGGATGCACTGGCTGAACGGGCCTTTTCACCGGCGGCAGCAGGTCTGCCGCAGTGAGCACTGGCGCCTGTTTGTCTTCCGTTTCAACAGGTGTATTTTCAACCCCGGTTTGAATAGTATTTGCTTCAAGACCTGCCTGAGTTTTCAACAGTTCCAGCTCCTTCTTCAGCTCCATCAGCTGAGCATTGAATACATGCTGTTGCGCAGCCAGTTCCTGGATGCGTACAGTGATCAGCGCAATTTTTTCTTCAATACTATTCATAGGCGCAGTTAATGCAAATAAAGAAACAACAAAAAAGGGGAAATAACCAACTGTAAAGGTTCAATTGTAAGCGGGCAGGGTATCAATGGCCTGTAAGTCAGTACCAGTTTTAACAAATCCTGCACAAAACTCACCGTTGGTGATGATGAGGTAACTAACGGGAACGGCAATATTATAACGAAGCACCTGCATCAGTACAGACTCTTCCAGCGGGATGCCCATGGCCTTGCATTCCACCATCAGCCAGGGTTGGTGCTGCTGATTGTATACCAGGATATCGAATCTTTTTTTGAGCTCACCCAGTCTGAGCTCCCGCTCCACCGCTATCAGCGATGCCGGGTATTTCATTACTTTCAGCAGGTACTGTAAAAAGTTTTGTCGCACCCATTCTTCCGGGGTAAGCCGCACCCAGCTCTTCCGGAACTCATCGAAAATGAATTCCTTCCCGTCGGTTTTTTTGAACCTGAATGGATGTTCCGGGTAATTGATGCGAAGCATAGCGCCAAAACTAAGGAAAATTCAGAGTGTGCCCAGTCGCTCTCGTCCCCGCGAGTAACTTTTATTTATTCGCCTCCCGGCGAACACAGCGTCGCCGGAGGCGACGGAACATAAGCCACTCGGGGGACGCGAGCGGCTGGCTGCACGCTGCCTTGTTATATCAATTAAATACACGAAATTTAGACTATGAAGACCAAAGAGGAAATCGTCAAAAACTGGCTGCCCCGCTACACCGGCGAAAAGCTGGAGAACTTCGGTAAATATATCCTGCTCACCAATTTCAGTAATTATGTAAGTCTTTTTGCTGAATGGAACAAGGTACCGGTGGTTGGCGCCGACAGGCCGATGCAATGCGCCACCGCCGACAATATCACCATCATCAATTTCGGTATGGGCAGCCCCGGGGCCGCTACCGTGATGGATCTCCTCACAGCCATCGAACCCAGCGCCGTTCTCTTCCTCGGCAAATGCGGAGGATTGAAGAAACGTAACAATATCGGCGACCTCATCCTTCCCATTGCAGCCATCCGCGGAGAAGGTACTTCCAATGACTACTTCCCGCCCGAAGTGCCGGCACTGCCAGCCTTCGCACTGCAGAAAGCGGTGTCCACCACCATCCGCGACTATGGCGTGGATTACTGGACGGGCCCCGTGTATACCACCAACCGCCGTGTATGGGAACACGATGAAGTGTTCAAAGAATACCTGCAACGCGTTCGTGCATACGCCATCGATATGGAAACCGCCACTATCTTTTCTGTAGGCTTCTACAACAAAATACCCACCGGCGCCCTGCTGCTGGTGAGTGATCAGCCCATGGTACCGGAAGGCGTTAAAACTGAAGAGAGCGATAAAAAAGTGACTTCCACTTTCGTGGAGCGGCATGTACATATCGGCATCGATTCCCTCAAGCAACTCATCAACGACGGACTTACTGTAAAGCACCTGAAATTCTGATCCAGCACATGCCCTACCCTCTTTTACAGATCAAGGACCTGCAGGTGGATTTTGTGAACGAAACCGGAACCACCACCGCCGTAAAGAATATATCTATCGAAGTCAACCGCGGAGAGATCGTGGCCATTGTAGGCGAATCCGGCTCCGGCAAATCAGTGACCTCCCTTTCCATATTACAGCTACTACCCGCTCCCCCTGCACGTTATGCAGCAGGCAGCATCCTGTTCTCGGAAGATGGACAGCAACAGGTGGAAATGCTTCACCAATCCGCCTCTGCACTCAGCAAGATCCGAGGCCATAAGATCGCCATGATCTTCCAGGAGCCCATGACCTCCCTCAACCCCGTATTCACCTGCGGGCAGCAGGTGATGGAAGCGATAAAACAGCACCAACGGATATCTGCAACCGAAGCTAAAGCCAGAACACTTGAACTTTTTGAAAAGGTAAAACTGCCCAACCCATCCTTACTGATGGACCGCTATCCGCATCAGCTGAGCGGTGGACAGAAACAAAGAGTTATGATCGCCATGGCCATGAGCTGCAACCCCAGCCTGCTCATCTGCGATGAGCCTACCACCGCACTGGATGTGACCGTTCAGAAAACCATATTGCAACTGATCCGCGGATTACAGGAAACGGAAAAGATGGGCGTGATCTTCATCACCCATGATCTGGGCGTGGTGGCAGAAGTGGCGGACCGCGCAGTAGTGATGTACAAAGGAGCGATCGTTGAACAGGGCAGCACCAGCCAGCTGTTCCATGCCCCGCAACATCCTTATACCAAAGGACTGCTGGCCTGTCGCCCCATCCTCCACCGCAAAGGCGAACGCCTGCCGGTGGTAAGTGATTTCCTGGAAGGCAAAACAACTATCGTTTCTCCCAAAACCGCAGCCGTACCGCAAGCACCTTCAACTGAAGACATTTTACTCAAAGTTGAAAATCTCAACGTCTGGTTTCCCGCCAGAAAAACTTTCTTCGGCAAACCACTCGATTATATAAAAGCCGTGAACGATGTCAGCTTCACCGTCCGCAAAGGAGAAACCCTGGGCCTGGTGGGAGAATCCGGCTGTGGCAAAACCACACTGGGCAGGACTCTGCTCCGGCTCATCGCCCCTACCAGCGGAGCCATCTGGTACAACGGTCAGCATATTACAGCCATCAAAAAAGATGCGCTGAAAGACCTGCGCAGGAATATCCAGATCATTTTCCAGGATCCCTACTCCAGTCTCAATCCCCGTATGACCATCGGTGATGCTATCGTGGAACCGATGAAAGTGCATGGGATCCTGAACCGCGCATCTCAACGGAAAGACCGCGCCATGGAGATGTTGCAGAAAGTTGACCTGAAGCCGGAACATTTCAACCGCTATCCGCATGAGTTCTCAGGCGGGCAAAGGCAGCGGATCGTGATCGCACGTGCCCTCAGCCTGGGCCCCACTTTTGTGGTGTGCGACGAATCCGTTTCCGCACTCGATGTGAGCGTGCAGGCGCAGATCCTGAACCTGCTCAATGATCTGAAACAGGAATTCGATCTCACTACTATTTTTATATCACATGATCTTTCTGTTGTGCGGTATATATCTGACCGGATTATGGTAATGAACAAAGGGATGATAGAAGAGATGGGAGATGCGGAAGAAGTATACCTGCATCCCAAGCAGGAGTACACGAAACAGTTGATTGCATCTATTCCGAAAGCAGCAATTTAGCAGGATGCGGCCTGAAAAGACAGGGTGCGGCCAGTACGTTTATTAGTCCTGGTATCGCCGGCCTTTTACCATTTCGGATAACATGCTTTTGTAGCGCGCATAACGCCTGGCTTCGTAGTATTCTTCGGCACAGGGGTGGAGGGTATTAAGCATTTCTTTCAGTACTTTCCTGATCTGCTCTTTCTCGGGCTGATCGTTTTCCAGCGTGCGGCCGCTCACCTGCATGAACTCATTCACTTCAACATCGATGCTGTCTTTGTTGGCAGGTTGCATACCCGCTACCGCCAGCTGCCAGGTATTATCGTCACGCATTTTCCTGTACTTGTAGAAGTACACCAGGCCGTCTTTCCCTTTGTAAGTAACCGGCAAAGCCTCGATGAACACCAGGGTATCCGGCTTTTTATAATCCCCCATTTCATCCATCATCATGCTTTTCACAATCGCCAGCTGGTTCTTTTCAGCTTTGGGGAAATTATCGAGCTTATTCAGTTTTTTAAGGTCTGCGTACAGTTCAGCACGGTAATTATCCAGGGCTGCAAATTTGGTGTACAAAGAATCAGGGACCGGCTGCCCGTTGCGCAGCAGCAGGATGAAGCTATTGTAAAGCAGCCTGCGATCACCTGTGGTCATCAGCTGGGCGAAATAATTCTGAATACCCTGGTGCTTGCTGCGGAAAGGCAGTAACAGCACAGAATACTGATCCACCGCGGCATTTCCTTCATCCCAGAAGTCTTCATCATCTTCCTCTTCATCATCCTCGTCCTTATTGTAAAGGTTGCTCACATCCTTGCGTGATACCTTCTCCATCCGTTTCCTGTTTTCCAGCGCAATCTGTTTTTTAAGGAGCTGCCTGCCATCGAGGTAGAGTTTGCTGAGATAAGATTCATAATCGGATCCTTTCAGGTAACCGCTATCCGTAAGCACATGCATCAGATCCAGTGTTTCATGCTTGAAGTCATCGATATTGAGGAACTGCAGCATATCCGGGAAGAGCGTACGGGTAAGCGCCAGCGAGTCATACAGCTGACGCCAGTTGGAATTATTATACTGATAGTTCTTTCCCGCGGCAGCAACCGTGATAATGTCAACATCCCTGCGAACGGAGAAATCACTCCTGTAATCATTATCGTCCGATTCTATGATCGGAGGCTCCTGAAGCATAAGCTCCTTGAATGCCTGGAACCCTTCTTTATTACGCTGGCTCAGCAGGGCTTTCAGGATGGCCTGCTGCAGATCCGACGTGTCTTTTATCTTCCAGTATAACTGGGTAAGATAAGGCACTACCGAACGGTCTTTCAGGTAACCAAGCTCTTTGATGAAGAATCCTTTTGCAGCCATATAATTCCTGACACTCCAGTTGAGGGAATCGATGGCCCCCTTCAGCAGCGGAACATCCGTACTGTCGAAGTCCATCCGGAAGATCTGCTTTGCGGCCCTTTTGGAAGCAGCACTGTCCTTACTGAACAGGTCACGGATATATTCACTGTTCTGCTTATTAAGCAGTTCACTGCCTTTTGCAGAACTGTTAGGTGTGTAGCTGGTGTAAAACGCATCCAGAAAAGCACTTTTTCGTGTGACGGTATCCGTGAGTGCGCTGAAAGAGAACACATGCCCGTCTTTATAATAAACCCTGCTGAGCAGCAGGCGGCTGCTGCCGGTGTCGGATACAGAGAAGTCGTACTGACGTGTACCATCGGCCAGGCGTTGGGTGGAATTGGTTCTGAAGATCAGTGAGCTGTCTTCATTCCAGCTATCTCCGAACATGCCTTTCCAGAAACCAAGACTATCCTTATTATATGCTTTCTTCGACAACTGTGAGTAAGTCACCCAGATCTTTTCTCCCAGCGTATCATTTCCGAGCAGCAATGTTTTGTAGTTGGCATCGTAATTCTCATCTTCCTCATTCTCGTCTTTATTGAGATTGACCATGAACTGGAACATCTCAGCTTCTTTGGGATCCAGCGTGCTTAGGGGAACAGGGCTTTTCACAGAAAAGCGCATAAGGGTATCCGTTTGCAGGGTGGCCACGGGATATACCAGCGGCGTAAGATTGAAAGATTCCATGAATTTCTTTACAGAAGAGCCCTCTTTCCTGTACCTGGCAACCACTGCATAATAGTTCGGTCCCTGAATGATGTATTTCACGGTACTGAAACTGCCATCCTTGTGTTGGTAAGTACAGTTGAGTGATGGATATCCTTTGAAGGACGCGAAATTCCTGGTCAACGGCTTATCCATATATCCTGAATACTGGTAGCTTTCATCCATCAGGTTCAGCTCAAAACTATCTTCTTCGATATAGGAATAGTTATGGATGTTCAGTTTTAAAACGGCGTAGCTGTTTCCATCTTTCCTGTCTACAGCAGCATATTCAAGGCGGTTATTGCCCCACATCTTATCCGCCAGCATGCTGGGCGTATGCGGCATCAGCACGCTGAAACCGCCGGTGGCAGGCTGCCAGCTGGTCCATTCAGGAACCGGAATATATTCTTTGAGTGAGATGGAATTGAAGAATTTACTGGCTTCGGTACCTGCGTTCACAAACTCAGCGTTGCCACTCATTTTGAAGAAGATCATTTCAAACGGCGTGAAGAAGATCTGGTATCGCTGCATATCCCCGCGCCGTGTGCGGTTCAGGATATCGAAGCCGGGATAACCATTCTTAGTGATGGCTGTTTTCTTTATGATCTTACCGGGAATATTTTCATACAATGCGGCATCGATCTTGTCGGCCACTTTGGAAACATCATCACCCCAGAGGGAGCTATTGGTCTTTACACGTGTAACGATATAATAGGCGCCATTCACCAGGTCTGCAAACTGCACTACATCGATGCCTCCCATATCCGTGAAATGGTAGAATTTCTTTCCGGGGATAGACACTTTATAAAAACCATCGTCGGCGGTCTGCTGCTGGAAGCTGTGCTCCACGCGCAGTTTTTCGATCTGTTCTTTCTGCACACTGTTGCGGCTCCCCATCACTACCGGACGGACATGGTATCCCATGGCGCGCAGCATTTCTATCACTCCCCGTTTACCGGGCAGGTGGGCAGCTCCCACGCCTACAAAGAGACTTGCCTTACGAATGATACTGTCGATGGAATTGGCCTGTATCTCGTTCCTTTTGAACATGAATTTTTCCTGGAAAGCATCGGACTCCACAGCCAGGGCTTCCAGTGAATCCAGCAGATCGAGGTCCCCGCTGCGATAGGCATCTTCCACCTTTTTAGGGCTGTTCATCATGCCTTCGTAGCTATAACTTTTCTTTTTCTTGTTTTTGTCTCTGCTGGCATCGCGGTAGGCTTCTGCCACCAGTTTTTCGCTCTCTTCAAAATTCTCCACCCCGCTCACGCGCTTACCCAGCTTACGACCTACCTGGAAGATATGCATGTCGAGGAAGGTATTCTCTTCAAAATCGTTTGAATTGCCCCCATAACTGCGATAGAGCATGCCATTGATCATGGAGGGCTCCAGTGCCAGCGAGGCTTTGGCGAGCTCTTCATAACTGTCTATAGCAAACGAAGTGATGCTCATGCTTTCGGAGGGAACATTCCAGTTGCTGCGTCGCATCCTGAGATTGCGTCCGTTTCCGCCCCGTACCATCATGCTCCTGCTGTAATCATCCTGCCAGGTTTCGGGATTGGTTTCCAGGGCTACCACCTCCACACTGCGGATGGCATTGTAGAAGCTGTCGCCCAGGTTAAAAGCCAGTTTATTACTTACGTGCATGGTACCGAAGAGGTAGGATGGCTTTTTGAGGCCCTTACCGGTGATCTCCCAGAGGAGACTCGGGTATTTTTTTCCTGCGGGAAGTGCGGTAGAAGCCGCCGCAGCTGGCTTTTTCGGTTGAACTTTTGGCTTACCTGGCTGGGCCGGGAGAGGAAGGGAAGCGGTACAGATCAAAAGAAGCAGGAACAGGATTCGTTTCATAATAAAGTGCTAGATGGGGTTTATACTTCAAATATACGCCAGCAATACAGCATTCAAGCGCAATTCAACCCTATGGATGCCCTAAAACGCTCCAATCCATGCCATATTATTTTTTTCTTTTTTTGAATTATTTTGTACCTTCGCCCGCTTGAAAATGAAGCTTTACATGTTATCAAACCTGGTGCCGTAAGACCTCGTTTGTACCGGCTCCCCCCGATGTACCCGTCGTTTCTTACCCTAGTTCTGGTATCATGTGTCGCGCTTTACACACAATTTAATAAGCTGCATGAAACTTTCACAGTTCAGATTTGATCTACCGCTCAATCTTATTGCTCAACATCCTACCAAGAAACGTGAAGACGCCCGCCTGATGGTAGTTCACCGGAAGACTGGCCAGATTGAAAACAGGTATTTCCGTGACATCATGGAGTACTTTGATGATAAGGACGTGTTTGTAGTGAATAACACAAAAGTGTTCCCTGCGCGTATGTATGGCCGCAAGGAGAAGACTGGCGCCAAGATCGAGGTTTTCCTCCTCCGTGAACTGAACAAGCCCAACCGCCTCTGGGACGTGATCGTTGATCCCGCCCGTAAGATCCGCGTAGGCAATAAACTCTATTTCGGAGAAAATGATGAACTGGTAGCAGAAGTGATCGACAATACCACTTCCCGCGGCCGTACTATCCGCTTCCTCTGGGATGGCACCGATGAAGAGTTCCGTCAGATGCTCGAATTCCTGGGAGAAACTCCCCTCCCCAAATATATCAAACGCAAGCCCGAAGCTGAAGACAAAGAAAGATACCAGACAGTTTACGCCAAGCACGAAGGTGCGGTGGCCGCTCCCACTGCCGGTCTCCACTTCAGCATCGAGCTGATCAAACGTCTCGAGATCAAAGGCATCCGCTTTGCCGAAGTTACCCTCCACACCGGTCTGGGCACATTCCGTCCCATTGAAGTGGAAGACCTCAGCAAACACAAAATGGACGCCGAGTATTACAAGATCGAAGACGGCGCCTGCAAGATCGTGAACAAAGCCATCGAAACAGGTCACCGTATCTGCTCCGTAGGCACCACCACCATGCGCGCCCTGGAATCTTCCTACACCGCAGAGAAACTGTTGAAACCTTCAGAAGGCTGGACCAATATCTTCATCCACCCTCCTTACCAGTTCAACATTGCAGACTCCCTGGTGACCAACCTGCACCTGCCAAAAACCAGCCTCCTGATCATGACCTGCGCTTTTGCCGGTTATGAACTGGCCATGGAAGCTTACAAGAAAGCCATCAAGGACAAGTACCGCTTCTTCAGCTACGGAGACGCCATGCTGGTGATCTGACCTGTACTATTTACTATCTCAATACAAACTCCGCTTCTACGCGGAGTTTTTTATTTATGATCAAATCCCTCACACTACCTGCTCTGCGCAATTATGAGTACTTTCGCTGCCATGAGCTCAAAAAAGATCAGGATACTGGAAACCATCCGCCAGGGACAGATCGGCGGCGGAGAATCACACCTGTTAAGCCTCGTAGAAAACCTGGACCGCACCCGCTTTGAACCGGTAGTGCTCTCCTTCACCGATGGCCCCATGGTTGACCGTCTCAAACAAATGGGCGTTCAGACAGAAGTGATCTTTACCGAAAAGCCCTTCGATATCAGCAAGTGGAAAAAAGTAAAACAGTTCATCCAGCAGAACGATATCAACCTGGTGCATGCTCATGGCACCCGCGCCAACTCCAACGTGTTCTGGGCTACCCGTAAACTGAAACTTCCCCTGGTTTACACCATCCACGGCTGGTCATTCCACGACGATCAACAACCCCTCATCCGCAAGATCCGCGTGATGGGAGAACAACTGCTCACCAACAAATCAGACGTGAACATCTCCGTGTCCGCCTCCAACCAGCAGACCGGCAAGAAATATTTCTCCCGCTTCGATTCGGTAGTGATCAATAATGGCATCGACCAAAATAAATTCGATCCCTCCCGTAACTTCAAAAATATCCGGAAGGAGCTCAATATTGCGGAAGACGCCACCCTCCTGCTCTTCGTGGCCCGCTTCATCCACCAGAAACAGCCACTCAAGCTGATCGAAGCATTTGCCAAAGCACAGCAACAGGACCCCAAACTGCAACTCCTTATGGTTGGCGACGGCGATCAGAAAGCCACCGCCCTTCAAATGGTGAAAGAGCTTAATATTGAAAACAAAGTGATCTTTCAACCATTCCGTCAGGATGTACCGGACGTGCTCAAAGCGGCAGACATCTTTATCCTCCCTTCATTATGGGAAGGCCTGCCTATCGGGCTGCTCGAAGCAATGGCGATGGGGAAGGCGATCATCGGCACGCAGGTTGACGGAACCTCAGAAGTGATCAGGCATAATGAGAATGGAGTTTTGATTTCAACGGATGGGTTGGCGGATAATCTGGCGGAGGCGGTGGTTTTGATGGCAGCGGATCCTTTGATGAGGAGTAGATTGGGAGAGGCGGCGAGGAAAACTATCAGCTCAACTTATTCGGCGGCGAATATGACGAGGGAGATAGAAGCGATCTATTATCGTTTGCTGGGGGTTTAATTTTTTAGTCGCTGGAGGAGTGGTTTCTGTGGGCTGTAAAACATACCCACACCTTTTCGTTTATTAATTGGGCTGTGATGGGGTGAGTTGGGGCTGTAGTGCAGAGCCGGGCTTTGGGATCGTATGTTTTGAAGGCCCACATCCACCACCCCTCAGCTCCAGCACGATAAAGGTGCGGCAGATCATCAACCCGTATTTCTTCTCTCTCCTTTGTATAGCGAAGATGATGTTTTACATATGTTCCGCCGCATATTTCTTTAAACTACACAACACAAGTCTCCTTCCCAACTTAAAACAGCGCTAATCCAAACAGTCTCTAACGCAATCGCATATTCGAAAATCAAACAACCATTCAAATCATGCCGGATCATTCCTGATTTGCTATCAACCTGCATGACCATGATCGTGGAAGGGGGAAGATGGGGTACGAGTGCATCATTCATTATTGATAGCAACAAAGAAATCAGACCTTGTGCGCGGGCATGAAGATGAATAGAAGCAACCACTATTGATGCAGTAAATAATGTGATGATCAAAGAAAACCTCCTGCTGAAGCAATTCAAATACAAATTCACAATAGCGAGGCTCAATGGTGCCGCACTCTGAGCGGGCCCATGGCGAAGGGTTTAAGTAATCCGGCCTTAAAACCTGTTGCCCAACCGTTGAATAAAGATATACACCCCCATCCCTCAAATCCCACGTCCATCTATATTCCAGGCTGTTCGGCAGGTTTTGCAGCCGGATTAATTAAAACCCGGCGCCGATTTTTGCAGCCGGATTAATTAAAACCCGGAGCCGGTTTTTGCAGCCGGATTAATTAAAACCCGGAGCCAATTTAGCGTCGGCGGAATTTGAATGTATAGGTACGGGGACCATCATAAATATATGCTTCGAACCTGTTGGTACCAGTGAAGATCATTTCGTCGAAATACTCGCCCAGCACGTCACCGTTGCCGTGGTCAACACAGTACACTTTCAGGGTCTTGATCTGTCCGTCGTTGGTGTTGATGCGGCGGATATCCCAGTCGCCTTCGTAGTAACCGCCATAACCGTCATCATAACTCATGCGGCCGGAACCATAGAAGGTAAAGAGACCGCCATCAAATGCCAGGTCGGAATGCCCGATGCCAACTTTGTATACGTCTGTGAGTTCCCAGGAACCTTCGATCCTGTCGTCATACGGTTTGAGGATGTCTTTACTACAACTGGTGAAGAGGAAGGTTACAGCAACCAGTAAAGAGAAGGAGTATAAGTATTTCATAAATCAGCGTTTGATAGTATGACGTCCAAAGGGGATGCCTGTGTTACTTTTTGTTCACGCTTTAGAAAGCATTTAACTTAAGGATCTGTGAAAGCCGGCTGTTGGTTTAATGAACGCGAAAGTTTACATTTGAATACGATGCTGCCGGACGGCTCATTCTGTAACGCAACACATTACCCGAAATGATCAGAAAACTAGCACTTACACTGCTTTGCAGCGCTTCACTGGCTGCTATGGCACAAACTGAAATTCCTTTGTACCAGCAAATCCCCAATTCCATTGCTACGCCCAACCGGGAAAGTTCTGCAACCGATCAGAAGGGCATAGTGCGGATCTCAAAAGTAAGCCAGCCTACCCTCAAAGTTTACCTGCCTTCCAAAGAGAAGGCAACGGGTACCGGCATCATTGTAGTTCCGGGTGGAGGCTATTCCATTCTGGCCATCAAACATGAAGGTGATGATGTGGCAAAAGCCCTGAATGAAATGGGCATTGCAGCCTTTGTGCTGAAATACAGGCTACCGGATGATTCAACCATGGTGGATCCGTCCATAGGGCCGGTGCAGGACGCGCAGCGGGCCATTCAGATGGTAAGGGAGAAGGCAAAAGAATATGGCGTGAAGGCCGGTCACCTGGGCATCCTGGGCTTTTCCGCAGGAGGACATCTGGCATCCACGGCAGGTACTCATTTCGATACGCATTATATAGAGGTCGATCGCAAAACCAACCTGCGGCCGGATTTCCAGGTGCTGATCTATCCGGTGATCAGTTTTACGGACAGCCTGATGCATAAAGGCTCGCGGACCAGATTGCTGGGAGAAAAACCTTCTGAAGAAAAGATCAAAGCCTTCTCAAATGATCAGCGTGTGACGGCTAAGACTCCGCCGGCATTCCTGGTGCATGCAAAAAATGATAAAACGGTACTGATACAGAACAGCCGGCAATTCTATGCTGCCTGTCTGCAACACAAAGTGCCGGCCGAATTATATGAGTTTGAGCAGGGAGGCCATGGTTTTGGAATGATCAATCCAACTTCCGCTGTGAAATGGATGGACCTGTTACAAGAATGGCTGAAGAAGAATAAGTTCCTGAAATAGTTTCAGAAGTTGATTACTCTGCGTAACGGATATTCTCCTGCATCTGGGAGAAGGCAGAAACAAACTGTTTGAACTTGTGGCCGGTCTCGGGCCATTTGACAGACTTGTTCCTGAGCGTCCAGCGGATCTTATCGAATGCGATTTGCCTGTCGGCATCATCAAAGAAATTACGGCTCCATTCTTCGGGCCACTGATCGATGGGCATCAAAGCAAAACCGTTGCCGTACATTTTGAGCGGACTGGGATGACTTCTCACATCCAGGCTCTTCTTATCGGACTCAAGTCCCCACCTGAAGTACTGTTCCCAATACCTGAAATGATTGACCAGGCGGTCTGTGATCTGCTGTGGGCTTTCTTTATGCGAGGCTTTGATACGCCATTTGTTGTTGGTGTAGGAGAAGGGACTCTCCGCCTCATTTTTGAGCGGATTCTTTGTTCCTTCAAAGGATGATGACGACTGGAATTGATTGGTAGGATCCATATCCACCACCAGTTCATTGTCGGTGAGTGTTTTCATCAGCACTTTACGGGTCTTGCCTGTATGAGGTTTCAGCACCAGCAGTTTATCTTCAACCGACCAGGTACCATATTCAAAATCACCGAGATTGGCGGTGTATTTGCCTTTGGGCTGAAGATTGATAAAACAAACAGGATTGAGTTCGGGGTCTGTACTGCCGGTTGTACGGCCTTTCACTTCATAGGTGTAGAACCACACTTTGGTAAGCAGGCCTTCGCGGCCACCACATCCGCTCAGGATGAGGGAACATGCAAGGATAGCGGTTAACAGTAAACGCATAGTGAGGGGTTTGAGACAGCAAAATACAAAAAAGCATCACTCTCAGTGGCCAGCAGGCTGATAATCCCAGGGAAGCATATGGGAAACCTTTTCGCTCCATCCCCAGTAATCCAGTGAAAAAATATTCTGCGGCGGAAAGAAAAGTCCGTTGCGCTGGATCACTATCGGTGCAGCAGGCATCAGTGTGATAAGGGATTTCTGGTAAGTGGCAGGTCTGAAGATGCGATAAGAATAGAGATATTCTTTTTCCTCGATGGCCTTTTTGAAGATCACCTGCAGGTAATTGGGGAAGAAAAATGTTTTCGTGGCGTCGATACCGGTAGTAACGATACTGTCGGCATTGAGGAGGTAGCGGCCGATGACGGCCAGGGAATCATCCTGCTGAAGGATCTGCTGGAAATAGTTGAGCGTGTCCTTGTTTCTGCCATTTGTAGGGAAACTGATCCGGCCGCCCTGTACGATCTTCTTCTGGGTTTCCAGTTCGTACAGTTTTTTGATGCGCATCTTTTCCACGTTGAGCACTTTGCGGAGGCGGCGTACTTCAAAACTATCCTGCGCAAGCCGGTTGGTATAAAGGCTTCGCATGAAATGCATGAGGGAACCGCTGTAAGCTATTTCCCTGTTCTTTTTCCATTCCTGCATTTCTTTGGGCTTGTCTGTATAAAGCTGCTCAAAGAGGGAGTAACCGGTAAAGATGACGGTGCGTTTTTTCCAGTTATGAACAAAATGCTCCAACTGGTAGGTGATCTTGTAGCCGAGTGCTTTGTTTTCTATGATGAGCGGTTCGTCTGCAAACACTTCCAGCACCCTGCTATTGGGGGAATAGCGGAAGCGCAGCACTTTTCGATTTTTGATCTCGCAGTCCTGCGCTGCCGCTGAAGTGCCGATAAATCCTTCTGTGAATACCCTTCCATATTTCTTCCATCCATTCTTTTCCCAGGGCATGATGGTGACAGAATCCAGCTCCGCTGCTTTGGGTTCCAGCTTCACCGTAAGAATCAGTGGCAATGTATCGGACGACAATGAATATACGGCGGTTTGAAAGCCTACGGAAGACACAACCAGTTCAAAACTGCCCTTATGGATACCGGTTAGTTCAAAGTTACCGTCGGCCCGGGTGACCGTTCCTTTGGATGTGCCGTTGATAAAAATACTGGCATTGGGAACGGGTTGCCCTGATCTGGCGTTCAGAACAGTACCGGCAATACGGTCCCTGTCCTGTGCTACAGCGGCATTGAGGACGAGGCTAAGGTATACGAGAAGCGCAGATAACTTCATATAAGGTTGTGCAACGTGCAATGCTGCTGCTATTCCAACCCAAACAGACCTGTATTCAGCAATTGCAACGTTTGTGTTTTGTAAGATGATGGCACCAGGATACTAACATTGTGCTTGCTGCCACCATAGCTTACCATACGAACGGGCACAGGCGTGAGGGCATCGAACAGCTTGCTGAGGATGTCCTGCGTCTGGGCGATCTCATTACCCACCACGGAAATGATGGTGAGATCTGTTTCCACTTCGATGGCGCCGAATGGTTCCAGCTCTTTCACAATGGCTTTCAGATGCTGACCGCTGTCGATAGTAACGGACACGGCAACTTCTGAGGTGGTGATCATATCAATTGGAGTGCGGTACTTTTCAAATACCTCGAAGATCTTGCGCAGGAAGCCGTAGGCCAGCAACATGCGGCTGCTCTTGATATTGATGGAGATGATGCCATCTTTTGCAGCCACGGCTTTAACGCCAACGGAACCGGCTTCCTGTGTGATCACAGTGCCAGCCGCTTCGGGCTGCATGGTGTTGAGCAGTTTTACGGGGACCTTCTCCTGCTGTGCAGGCCAGATACAGGTAGGGTGCAGGATCTTTGCGCCGAAATAAGCCAGCTCGGCCGCTTCTTCAAAGCTCAGTTGCTCGATGGCCACTGTCTTTTTCACCACGCGGGGATCGTTGTTGTGCATGCCGTCGATGTCCGTCCAGATCTCACAAACGGAGGCCTGTGCAGCGGCAGCCACGAGAGAAGCGGTATAATCGCTTCCACCACGCTTGAGGTTATCCACTTCGCCTCTGGCGTTGCGGCAGATATATCCCTGGGTGATGAACAGTTTTTTGTCTTTGTGCTGCTCCAGCAATGCATTCAGTTTCGGACGGATGCTGGAGATCTGAGGCTCTTCGTGTATATCGATGCTCATGAACTCCAGTGCAGGAAGCAGTGAATGGGCAATACCCTGTTCTTCCAGATATACACTGAAAAGTTTGGTGCTTAACAGTTCGCCCTGAGCGAGGATGTCTTTGCTCAGTGCCTCACTGAAAGAGATTTTAAGTATGATATTGAGGAACTCGAAATGTTCGCCTACGATCTGCTGCGCTTTGGTTTGCGCAGCGGTGGTCTTGACAAGATCAGGAATGAATTGTTTGTAATGTGCTTCCAGTGTATCGATCTTCTGTTTGGCTTCTTCGCGGTTTCCTGCTGCCATTGATTCTCCGATACCTACCAGTGCATTGGTAGTGCCACTGAGTGCGCTCAGTACAACGATGGTGGGCTCATTGCTTTTAGTGATCAGCTGTGCAACCTGATGCATACGCTCTGGTTTACCTACTGATGTGCCACCAAACTTCATTACTTTCATGTTACCCTCTCTTGTTCCGCTCTTCGCGGGTTTTGGTTTTGAATTGTAGAAATGATTACGCCTGCTCTGTATTTCAGGCAGGCGCAAAGATAACGGTTGGGACTGTATTATTAAACAGTTCCACAGTATTTAAGTGGCTAACAATTGTCAGCGCTTTATTGCATCAGTTCAAAGGAGATGTTCAGCTTCTCTGCCAGTTTCTGCAGGTCTTCCGCAACCGGCTCCAGCAGCGGGATTCCATGCTCCAGGCGGCTTGCTTCCATTTCTCTTTCAGGGTCTCCGGGAATCAGCACACGCTCCTCTCCTTCAATGGGTCTGGCACTGCGGAAACGACGCAGCCAGGTATCCATATTTTCCTTGAATGCTGAAGCAGGCCTGAATGCATCCACACGCATGGCGCCGAAGAAATGACCGATGCCCTTGCCCGGCATGGAGTCCGGCATTGGCACGTAAGCAGGGAATGGCGGTACCCAGGGGCCGTAGTTGGCGCCGCTCAGCACACCACAGAAGATATCCACCATGGCGCCCAGCGCATAGCCTTTGTGCGAGCCATGCTCCCTGTCGCCACCCAGCGGAAGCAGGGCCCCGCCCGACTTTACAGCGTGCGCATCTGTGGTTGCCTGTCCTTTTGCATCCTGTACCCAGCCCAGCGGCGCATCCATATTCTTGCGCTGCAGGATCTCCAGCTTGCCGTTGGCGGCCGTTGTGGTGGCCAGATCGGCAATGAAGGGCTGTTCCTGTCCGGCCGGAATGGCCACGCAGATGGGATTGGTGCCCAGTAATTTTTCAGCAGAGAAAGTGGGCGCCACCAATGGGCTTGCATTGGTCATGGCAATCCCTATCATATCATGTTCCAGGGCCATCATACCATGATAACCCGCAATTCCAAAGTGATTACTATTTTCCACACTCACCCATCCTGTTCCAACATTCTTCGCTTTATCGATGGCCACTTGCATGGCATAAGGCGCTACCACCAGGCCCAGCCCGCTGTCCCCATCCACTACGGCCGTTGAAGGCGTTTCATGCACGATGCGGATATCCGGTGTAGCGTTCACGCGTTTCACTTCCCATAAACGCACGTAACCGCTGAGGCGCGCCACGCCATGGGAGTCGATGCCGCGGAGGTCTGCGGAGAGCAGCACCCTGGCGGCTGTGGCCGCATGTTCCGCATTGCACCCGATCTGTTTGAATACATTTTCCGTAAAATGAAGCAGGTGTTCGTATGAATAGATCCTTTCTGCCATAGCTGAGATATTGTAAAAAGAAGGGCAAGTTATAGATTATTTCGGAGAGCGGATTGGGGAGGAAGGAGCTGTTACAGCAGGGTGCCGCAGTCGCTCGCTTCCCCGCGAGTGGCCATATATGCAGTTCGCCTCCGGCGAACCAACAGGATGTTGCACCTGACTGGTTCGCCGGAGGCGAAAAAATAGAAGTAACTCGCGGGGGACGCGAGCTACTGGGCACACTATTATTTGTAGGCACACTCTAATTATCAGGCATGCTCTTATTATCAGGCACGCTCAACAATCATCAGTGCTCACTATTTTAAAGCTTTCACCTGTTCGTTGAAGAACTGCACTATCTCTTTCACATCCCCTGTATTATTATGCCAGTTGCTCTCGTGCTCGATGGAGAACATGCCTTTAAAACCCTGGCGTTTGAACTCGGCAAACACTTCAGGGAATTTGATCACGCCTTTACCCGGAATGGTATCGGCAGCTTTGGTATCATTGAAAGTAACCACATCTTTCAGGTGTGAACCGATGATACGGCCTTCCAGTTTCTTCAGGCACTCGGTAACATCCAGGCCATTGCGGGCCCAGTGGCCAACGTCGGCGCAGGCATACAGATTGGGGTGGCCTTTCATGGCATTGATCACAGAATCCGGGTGTGCATATGCATTCGGATAAGGGTGATCATGGATAGCGATGGGAATATTATAAGCACCGGCCAGGCTGTCGGCGATATGCAGGTGTTCTTTCTTAGGCTCGGAAGTGATGTATTGAACACCCATATCCTTTGCGAGATCGAAGGTTTGTTTCCACTCAGCTTCTGACTGTGGCACCACCACACCAAAAGCCACCATGCTGATACCTTTGGCCTGCAGCATGCTCTTCACACGCTGACGCCCTTCAGCAGAGAGACGGATATTCAGGGTGTCTTTGGAAGTTGAGTCCAGCGGCTGCCCCAGGTATGCTTCAATATATTTAATTCCGGCACTGTCTGCTTTTTCAAGCGCTGTAGCAAAAGGGAAAACGTGGAAAGTCCAGAACTGAACACCCAGTTTCCACTGTGATGTTACAGAATCGGTAGCATTCATAGTTGTCTCAGTTGGTTTGGCAGGCTGATCGCCACAATGGATGAGCAGCATCATCAGAGAGGATACCGCGAACGTTACAAACAATCTTTGCATTGGCTAAATCGGTTTAGTATGATGGCGTTAAGATACGTCGTTTTTACACATCTCCCGGCATCAATCTGATCCTTTACATTTGTAGTATGAAAATATGGGCCGGTCTCCTGCTGCTGATCCTTGTCAGCAACGGATATGCGCAGCAGCGAAGAGAGGATATCTACAGTGGTTTTGTTACGTTCGACAGGCGGATGAAGTTTGATCATGAGCTTCGTCAGCGTGTGGTGGCCAATACTTTTGCGCTGGAGCCCGACAGCGACAATGAGTACCGTTTTGAATCGGCCTGCAATGCCATCTCCCAGTACCAACTCAAAAATGACAGGATCAAAGCCGGTCTGCATAAGCTTTTCAGCCAGTACCAGCAGCTGGAATACGATACCCGCCGTGCCTTGCTGGAAGCCGTATATGCCGTATACCCTGATGAATTTTCAACCGAAGTAAGTACTACTTTATCCAATGCCGTCTTCCCCAAACTCTTTGCAATGGGAGCTGCCTACCTCTATCGTAACGACAGCAGCATCAATAACGGCAACCTGCTCAAGATCTCGATGGTGGAGCAGTTTCCCGGCTACGACACCATCCCCATTCTGCTGGAGCTGGAGAAATACATCAACCTTCATTCCAGAGAAATAAAATCGCCCACGCCCGACCTGGCTGCTCTCTTCCGTCACAACCGGAATGCAAAACGGAAAGTGATCTATTCGCTCCAGCGATGGGACCGCAATTATCCCGGCCTTGCGCTGGTGCAATATGCAGACGGTCGCTTTGCGCGCCATCCCGATGGCCGTCTCATGGTCTTCGAGCAGCTGGCCCGCTCGGCCTCCGATCTTCCCTACTTTATCACCAATGGCAGTACGCCACAGGGTGTATACAGTATCAATGGTACAGCCGTATCAAAGAACCAGCTGATCGGCCCCACCCCTAACTTCCAGTTGACCATGCCTTTTGAAGGTCGCTGGCAGCAATATTTTCAGTTGCAGCATGACACCATTCCCTGGGACAGTACCAGGAATGTTGAGCAGCTCTACCAGCAACTGCTTCCTCCCCAATGGAGCCAGTACCTGCCGATGCAGCAGGCCTTCCATGCGGGCAGGATCGGCCGCACGGAGATCATTGCCCACGGCACTACCATCGATCCCGGGTATTTCAAAGGCCAGCCCTACTACCCTCTCACGCCAACGATGGGCTGTCTCTGCGCCAAGGAGCTCTGGAATATCTCCAACGGCCGCCTGCTCATCAGCGAGCAGTACAACCTCGTCAGTACATTTTCGGCTACCCCTGGCAGTAAGGGTTATCTCTTCGTGATCAATCTCAACAACCAGTCCAAAGCCGTCACCCGCGCCGACATCGAAGGCATTGTGCGCCGCTATGAGGCGGAGTGAAAACAAACAATAAAGCGGAAGTAAGTAAGTAAAGAAGGAAGGAATAAGAAAGAAGGGATAAAAAATGAAAGCAATGTCGCCAGAGGCGACGGAATAGCAGTAACTCGCAGGACGCGAGCTACTGGGCACTGCGTAATGAAATGCATTAGAACTATAACTGCTGCACCTCCCGGGTTCCCATGCGCAATGGGATTATGGAAAGCCGGTCTTGAAAACCTACCATTCCACCGCTCATCCCTGCACTACCGCCCTTACACTCCCCTCAACGCCCAATAGTTCCCCCCAGGGTGTGGGTATGTTTTCCAACCGGCGTTCATAATCCCTTTGCGCGAAGCAAAAGCAACAGCAAGTACAAAAGCTAAAATCAAAAAGCCCCGGCTTCCAAAGCCAGGGCCATATCATTAGGATGAACCATTTACTTAGAACGGAAGATCGTCAAAGCTTTCATTTCCGCCAGCTGCCGGAGCACTGGCCGGTTGAGCAGGTGCCGCATTATAACCGCCGCCATTATTGTAGCCGGTGTTATTGCCTGCATTATATCCACCACCTTCGCCGCCTTCAGAACGTGCGCCGAGCAGTTGCACGGAAAGCACACGCAATGTGAGCGACGCACCGGTTGTACCGTCATTCTTCGGGTACGTGCGTACTTCGGGAGTACCTTCCACATACACCTGAGTGCCTTTGCGGAGGTAAGGAGCAATACCAGTACGCTCAGTCCAGTAAGCACAATCCACCCAGATGGTCTTGTCTTTCTGGTTGCCCTGGGCATCCCTGAATTTCTCCGTGTGCGCCACGTTGAAGTTGATGACATTTTTTCCGTTCACTGCGTTCGTCACGCAATCTTTTCCAAGATTGCCTATTACCTGAAGTTTAATCATAATGATGAGTTTAGCTGCGTACTTAATGTATACTTTTAAAGCGGCAATTTACACCATCTCTCCTGCGCAGCAATACAGGCAGCCGATGTGGGGAAAACTATTCGTTACGTGCGGAACCTGCGTCGATATTCCTTCCGAAGAAGATCGCATTCAGGAAGAGTTTGGTCCCTCCCAGCCAGTAGGCCCTGAACACAGGGTTGTCTGCTATGGAGATGATCCTGCCACTTCCCGAAGCATTGACCAGCACCGCACCGGAGTTTTTCAGGAGCTCGTAATTCTCCCGTGTAATAAAACCACTTTGCAAAGGTTTGCTTCCATATACGTAAGGAGTGGCATAAGGGTTCTTGTTCCTCTCAGGAAAAACGCCATTCGATTTAAAAAGATCCACATTCGGATAATGGTAACCGTAAGCAAGGGGGTGACTGAGGTCAACACTGGCACGGAAAATAGCTCCTGCCATTCTTTGAGCGCCCTCGCGAAACTCGCGCTCCGCGTAAGCTCCTGACTTCAGCGTATCTTCTTTTGCTTTTTTGAAGCTTACATTGGTGAGACCATTGTTCGCCGCCCATTGTACCGCTTCTTCAGTAAGCACCAGGGTGCCCCCGCCCTGCACCCAGCTCTTCAGCTTGTCTTTATTCAGGTCGGGATACGTACCGGGGGGCATGATGATGGTATTGTATTTACTGATGTCCACGCGGTTGAACATCCCTATCTCCAGGTGTGTGGCTGGGATATTGAAACGCTGGTCGAGGAGGTGCCAGATCTCTCCGGCATCGGTAGCGCTCACGCCGGCACCTGTGAACATGGCGATCACGGGTTTGCTGACGGCCGCCATCCGGCCACTTCCCAGATCGCTGCCACTGAGGGCATTACCGGTTTTCACGGAAGTGATCTCGATCCCGTTCTTTTCAGCAACCGACTGCATCAGTCTGAACAGCTGCTGTTCATCGATGCGTTGCAGGCCTGCCGGAATAATGATGGTGCCATAACGGAACTGTTTGGGTCCCTTGCTGGTTTCGATCTCGAAATTAGTGGTGCTCACTTTAGTGAGGATCCCTGCTTCCTGCAATTCATAGAGTGCGCGCGGCGCATAAAATCCATCCCAGGGAAAGAGATAGGCATAATTGCTCAGACCGCCGGTGACTACACCTTTGGGAGCTTCGGCTTTTGTAATACGCTCGCCGCGTTGTGCGGATCCGGCTTTGGCTGCATCCAGCTCCGCGTAGGGCAGACCGAAAGCCAGGGGCATGGTCCAGGCGGTGATATCATAAAAAAGGCTGTCCTTATACGTTAGCGTTCTGTCAAAGATGCCATGGATCAGGCGGATCTGCGGTTGGTTGGCAGGTACCAGGTATGCTTTTCCTTTTTCGAATTTGTACCCGTCTGCACTCATATCGTTGTTGAGGGAATACACTTCTATCTGGTGACGAAGCAGCATTTCTGCGAAGAGTGCGGAACGAACGGGATCTTCGGCATCGCCGAATACATATCCTTTCACGGGAGCGGTGGCCACTTCGTTCACGGCGCTTTTGTAAAAATCACGCTGGTAATCCAGGAATTCTTTGCGCATCGCTTTGGCGCCTTCCAGTGTGGATAAAGTGGTCACGAACTGGTTGCGGATGGTAAAGGGGAAGCGGAGGATACCATTGATGGTCTGCTGAGCGTGTCCACGACTGGATCCCTGTTCAAACAGGATGCCGATGCAGCCCTGCACATCCGGATAGGTAGAGCCCTTGCCATAATAGAAATCATCATAGCTTTCTTTGGTGAAGTACAGGCTTCCGATCCTGTCCAGGTAGGCCGCATGAAATTTTCCCAGTTTGGCGGTGAGCTCCTGGTTCTTTGCAGGTGTGAGCGGGTTCACCCTGCTGGGCACGCCGGGTTGAAAGAAGAAGGAGGCATTGCTGCCCTGCTCGTGATGGTCTGTGAGGATATTGGGTTTCCAGGCATGGAACCAGTTGAGGCGGTTCTGGCTCTCCACGTGAACGGCAGGGAGCCAGTCGCGGTTCAGATCAAACCAGTAGTGGTTGAAGCGGCCGCCGGGCCATACTTCATTGAACTCGCGGCTGTTGGGATCGGTCACCAGGTTCTTGCTTTTGTGCTGGTTCACCCAGGTGGAGAAACGCTGGAGGCCATCGGGATTGAAACTGGGATCGAAGAGGATCACCACATTATCGAGCAGTTCTTCCACCTGGCGGCCCTGACCCGCGGCCAGGTAGTAAGCGCTGAGGAGGGCGGCATTGGCGCCGCTGGGCTCGTTGCCATGGATAGAATGGCCCACATACACAACAATCGGCATATCACTGGTGTTAAGTGAGGCCGACTTTGAAGGATCGGTCAGCTGCACATGCTGCTGGCGGATCTTTTCCAGGTTGGCGTGGTTCTTTGGTGAAGTGATGATGAGCAGCACCTGTGGCCGGGCTTCATAGCTAAGGCCCATGGTTTCCAGCCTGATACGGTCGGGAGCCGCGGTTGCCAGGGCCTTCATGTAGTTTACGAGGCGGTCATGGGTAATATGCCACTCGCCGGGCTCATGATAAATGATGTCTTTGGGTTTGGGGATGGCAGGGTTATACTGCACAGAATCAGGAAGATAATATGATAATGAAACGTTCTGGCCGGTACCTGAAAGGGGCAGCATACCGGAAACGACCATCATCATCAGGGATAGTAATTTTCTCATATACAATGCTTTTGGGGAACTGACGGGTAAATTACAGAAAAGTTACCAACCAGCTTGCCCGGCATTCGTATCTTTGCACGTTCTATTTTTATACATTATGAGCAGGAAAGGAAAAGTTCTGGTGGCCATGAGCGGCGGTATCGACAGTACCGTGGCAGCGCTCATGTTACACCACGAAGGTTATGAAGTGGTAGGCATCACCATGAAAACATGGGATTATGCAAGCAGTGGCGGCAATGGCAAGAAAGAAACGGGGTGTTGCAACCTGGACAGTTTCAATGATGCCCGCATGGCTGCCGTGCAGCATGGGTTCCCGCATTTTGTGCTGGATATCCGTGAAGAGTTTGGCGATTTTGTGATCGAGAATTTCGTGGAGGAATACATTGCAGGCCGCACTCCCAACCCCTGCATCATGTGCAATACGCATATCAAATGGCGCGCGCTTCTGAAGAGGGCCGATGCCATGGACTGCGATTTCATTGCCACAGGCCACTACGGCGTTATCAACCAGCATACCAACGGAAGATATTATATCAGCAAGGGCGTGGATGATACCAAAGACCAGAGCTATGTGCTCTGGGGATTGCAGCAGGACCTGCTGAGCCGCACCCTCCTGCCGCTGGGCAAGTACCGCAAGACCGAGATCCGCCAGATGGCGCATGATTTCGGATACCCGGAACTGGCAAAGAAAGCGGAGAGCTATGAGATCTGCTTTGTGCCGGACAATGATTACCGGGGCTTCCTCAAACGCAGGATCGACGGACTTGAAGAGAAAGTGGCCGGCGGTAACTTCGTTGATAAAACAGGAAAGATACTCGGACAACATAAAGGATACCCCTTCTACACTATCGGCCAGAGAAAGGGCCTCGACATTGCTTTTGGTAAGCCTATGTTCGTCACCAATATCATCCCCGAAACCAATACGGTGATGCTGGGTGATGAAGACGATCTGAACCGTCAGGAAATGATCGTGGGCAAGATCAACTGGCTTAAGTACGATGGTATTACGGATGGAATGGAAGCCAATACCCGTATCAGGTATAAAGACAGGGGAACGCTTTCCAACCTCTACACCCATGAAAATGGCGTGCTGGTCCGTTTTTATGAGGATGCCAAAGGTGTGGCGCCCGGACAAAGTGCTGTTTTCTATGAAGGCGATGATGTGATTGGCGGAGGAATTATACAAAGAAGCCACCTGCTCTGATCCAAAGCAATAAAAGCCTCGTAAATACGTTGGATTATATCAGCAACTAACTGGTTTTTGCATGAAAAATTGTATCAAACTGCTTGCCTTCATCGCTGTTCCTTTATCCGTACTGCTGGGCAGCTGCGACAAGAAAGACGATTTCAAATCTGACCCGTTGACTGACTATGTCAGCATCACACCGGGAAAATATATCACTTACAAGATGGATTCACTCCGGTTCACAGATTTCGGACAGGGTGAGGTCACTATTTCATATGAAGCGAAGGATGTGGTTGACGGCCCTCTCGAAGGAATGGAACCCAATACCTGGCGCGTTATCCGCTATTTCCGCCCCTGGGGAAGTACCAACGAAGGTGCATGGGTACCACAGCATGCTTATTCCGTAACCATTACCAATGACGGCGTGAAAATGCTGGAAGACAATCTCACATACACCAAGCTGAAACTTCCGATCCGCGAAGGATTGTCGTGGCTCGGAAACGCCCTGCTCCCCCAGCACCCGCTGGCAGGCAGGTTCCAGTTCAGCAATGACGGCAATATGCGCGACTGGGAATATTCTTACGAGAATGTTGACATGCCCACCATCATTGACGATGTAGAATACCCCAATACGATCACTGTTTTTCAGGTGGATGATTCACAGAATGCGCCTGTAACGGAGCCTGATCTGATCGGTTACCTGAACTACTCAACAGAAACCTATGCCAAAGGCATTGGTCTGATCAGCCGCGAAATGACCATGTGGGAATACCAGCCGAAGAATGGAGATAAACCTGCGTTCAAAACAGGTTTCGGTATCAAGCTGACCATTACCGGGCACAATTAAAGAGCATACAAACCTTTTATACGAACTTTCATTTCGCATTGCCCAGTCGCTCACGGGGCCGCGAGTGAGTTCTATTTGCTCGCCTCTGGCGAGCGCCGTGTCGCCGGAGGCGACGGAATATCCGTCACTCGCGGGGAAGCGGGCGACTGCTCCCCGAATTTTATAACTTTCTGAAAAGCGCTGCAAACATGGTATCGGCTTTCCGGTGATACCCTTTCAGCACTTCCATTTTAACCAGCTCCAGCTTGTGATTGGCGAGGATAGCCTCCACCACTTCTTCATTTTCCTTTTTAAAAACGGAGCAGGTGATATAGAGAAAATATCCGCCTACTTTGACATGCGGGATGGCGTTCGTCACAATCTTTTTCTGCAATGCACTGTAAATATCGATAGATGAAGTTTCGAAGAACCGCAGCCATTCCGGTGTGCGTCCCCAGGTCCCTGAGCCACTGCAGGGGACATCGGCAATGAGGAGGTCGTAATTGTATTTAGCTGGCTGCCTTCCGCTGCCGATGGCCAGGTCAGCGAGTAAGGATTGATATTGGGCTATACCTGCTTCTTTAAATCGTTTGGCCAGATTTACCAGGATCTGTTCCCGTTTATCCGATACCGTTATAGTCACTTTTTTCAGCACATCAAATGCCAGGATGGTTTTTCCGCCGCTGCCCGCACAGCAGTCCCATACGCTGAAACCTTTGGGTGGTGCGGGCAGGAGCAGTTCCAGGAATTCAGCCACCTGCTGGGAGCTGAGGTCCTGCACAACGGCTTCTGTATTGAGTGTGATGAGCTCATCGATTTTGGTGCTGTTGACCATGGCAAAGCTGCCGGAAGATGGCTTTGTAAATTCAACACCCGCTTTGGTGAGTTTTTCTGCGATTGTCTTTTCCTTACCAGGCCTGGCGCGGAGGAAGAGATCGGGTTGGATGAAGAATGATTGCAGGAAGGCGGTTGGATCGATAGCCTCGCTGAGTTGATCCGTCCAGGAAAAGAGGGTTGTCTTCTCTTCTTCCCATGCATTGGCTTTACCAGTGATGAGCTGGAATTTTTCAGGGATGGAAAGATGCAGGGCTGCATTCCACTCCGGCTTCAGTTGTTCCAGCACAGGATCGGAATCAATAACAGTGCATAAGAAATGGCCTGCGATGATCCGGTCATCGATGCTTAATGCAGACAAAGCATTTCCTAATCTCCAGTAAGCGTAACAAAGTCCGCTGATCTGTTTCCTGTCTTTGCTCCCGAATTTCTTATGCTGGGCAAAGAAGGCGCGGATATAGCGGTGAAAGGGTTCTTTCCCCTTATACCCTTCAATGATCTGGCGGGCCGACTGAATATGGGAGTAATGCCTCATGGTGCAAATGTAAGCACAAAAAAACGGAGCTTCCGCTCCGCTTTCTTACTCTTTACCATCAGCCATGCCAATGCACAGCTGAATTATTTATAACTCCAGCAAACTCTTCACCGGATCTCTTCCGATCAGCAGTTGCTCAGGGTTTTCCAGCAATTCCTTCACACGTACCAGGAAGCTCACAGACTCACGTCCGTCGATGATCCTGTGGTCATAGCTCACTGCCACATACATCATAGGCCTTACCACTACCTGACCATTCACCACCATCGGGCGCTCCTGGATCTTGTGCATACCCAGGATAGCGGATTGGGGTATATTGATGATCGGAGTGCTCATCAGGCTTCCGAACACACCACCGTTGGTGATGGTGAAAGTGCCGCCCTGGAGCTCTTCCATGGTGAGCTTATTGTCTTTGGCTTTATTGGCCAGTTCAATCACCTTCTTCTCGATATCAGCCATGCTCAGGCTTTCCACATTACGGATAACCGGCACCGTGAGACCACGAGGTGTGGACACGGCGATGGAGATATCGCAGTAATCGTGGTACACAAGCTGATCGCCATCGATATAGGCGTTCACGGCAGGCCACTCCTGCAGCGCGATAGCGCATGCTTTGGAGAAGAAGCTCATGAAGCCGAGGCCAACGCCATGTGCTTCCTTGAATTTGTCTTTGTATTTGGTGCGGATGGCCATGATATTGGTCATGTCTACCTCATTGAAGGTAGTGAGCATGGCCGTTGTGTTCTTGGCTTCCACCAGTCTGCGGGAGATGGTCTTACGCAGCTGGCTCATTTTTTCTTTTCTTACTTCACGGCTGAACAGTGGTTTGCCTCCTGTTACTTTACCAGGATTGCTGAGTGCTGCCAGTACATCGTCTTTTATGATCTTGCCGTGGTAGCCGGTAGGCGTAACGGACTTGGGGTCCACCTTTTTATCGGCAATGATAGC
>NZ_JBQCGW010000323.1:0-3155 GCF_051955275.1 Pseudobacter sp.
GTAAAGTATTGCCGGTGATGAACTGGATCTTTGTATCGTAGAGGAATGGCTCTCCATATCCATTGGGCCACCAGAGCTGCGGGTCCTGCACTCTCATATCAGGCAGTTGCTGAACAATGGTAGTGCCTGCGGGAATGGTCACCGATTTCGTGGCTCTCTTTCCTTTCAGTTCATATTGCAGCACACCCTGCACAGGAACAGCAGCAGTGTTGGTGAGCTCGCAACTCATCTGAATGGTAGCAGGTTCCTGTTTTGCATCAGGATATCGTTTACCGGGAACAAGGGTTACGATATGTGGATTGCTGATATTCACAACACCCGTTTTCTCGATGGTGACCTTGTCCCAGATACCGGTGTTGCGATCACGAACCGGCTGGATCCAGTCCCAGCCTGCCGTGTAGGGCGTGGTAAGATCGCGGGCAATCACGCCATCGCCTCCCTGTCCTCCGTTAGGGTTACCAGGGTTGTCCGGTGGAAATACCAGAATTGCCAGACGATTCTTCCCATTTTTATACAGTGTGCCTGTAATATTGTATTGCTGCCTCAGCATCATGCCAACATGTGTGTTGCGGTTCAATTTCTTTCCATTCAGGAACACTTCGCATTTGTAGTTGACGCCACGTAATTGCAACCAGACCTGTTCACCTGCCTCGGCGCGTTCTGTAAATTCCTTCACAAACCAGTAAGTATACTTTGCATTACCTGTATGATAGATATCTGGAATGAGCTGGTTGTTCATCCCGATGAATGGATCAGGAACCAGTTTATTGTTGAGTAAAGTTGTAAGCACTGTGCCCGGAACCGTGGCCGGCAGCCAGTTTGAGAGTGTTGTTGCAGGGTTGGATAAAACAACTCCGTTTTCTTTTACCAGTGTTGCCTGCTGACAATTCCATCCGGAGTTTAGTTCATAACGATCCTGTGCTTTCAATGATACTGCGGACACAACAAAGGATGCCACGCATGTTAACAGTAGTAATCTCATACGAATTCGTTTCGGTGTGCGCCGTCGCCCGCGTCCCCGCGTGTGACTTTTTTTTGCTCGCCTCTGGCGAGCACAGTGTCGCCAGGGGCGACAGAATATCCGTCACTCGCGGGGACGCGAGTGACTGCGCACTGCAGAAACAAACAGGGCTGACCATTTAGTCAGCCCCGCAGCACGCTGGTATTTTTATCAGAACAGCTCAGGCTGATCGTTCGCTTCTTCTTTCTTCTCTTTCATCACCCACTCAAACTCCGTGCTCTTGCTGAAGTCCACGAGTTTGTTTCCAACTGCCTTATAGCCCATCACCTCCACAAAATCATTGATCTTGATCTTGCTGGTGCGTTGCTGTGTACCACGCCCCTGCCTGATCAGAACGATCGGTTCAGGATGGGTGGTCACTGCCGCCAGGTAATTTTCCGCTCCTTCCTTGATGATGGTGAACTTGGTGAACAACGTGGACGTTTCGATGCGGAAACGCTTCACGTTGAACTGCTGCTTATCATAATCCAGGTAGATAGCGGTTGCTGTTTTCTCAGGATTGAACTTCTCGATCTTCATCACATTCTCCGGATCGAAACGCTGTGTTACTTCCTGATCAGTGATCATATATGTTCCGTCTCGATAGAACACCAACAGTTTTTCTTCCGCCTGGAAGCTGCCCAGATAGAGCCCTTTCTCTTCGGAATTGAGCCTTCCGAACTGATCATCGAACCAGAGCTTCTTGCCACCCAGGGTGCTCTTACCCGCTTCCTTGAACTTCACGTTCTTGATGGGGTACTTGGTCACCTGGTTGCCCATGCTGCTGCGGCCCTTGATCTCCAGCTCTTCAAAGTAGAAATCGAATTCCTTGATACGCGCGCTGGCGTTAGGACTGAGCACGATCTTCACTACTTCCGCTTCCCCATTCAGGTTGGCAGTAAAGTAATGCACCTTGCTCTTTTCAGCTCCCTTGGTGAGGTCATATTCCTTATCGCGGGTGATACCGGTAACATTGAATCGCTTCGCGAAGCTGATACCTGTTTTGCCATCCACGTAGATCATATTATACGTAGTGCGCTCATCGTTCTTCTGGAAGATGGCCACATGCAGGATGTCTTTTCCGATGAAGGTCTTGTCGGACACTTTCACGATCTTCATCTTACCCGCTTTTGTGAACACGATCACATCATCCAGATCGGAACAGTCAGCCACAAACTCATCTTTCTTCAGACCAGTTCCCACAAAACCATCTTCACGGTTCACGTAGAGCTTGGCATTGGCAATGGCTACAGCCTTGGCCTGGATGGCTTCAAAAGGTTTCACCTCGGTCTTGCGCTCACGTCCCTTGCCATATTTCTCTTTCAGTCTTTCGTAATATGCCACGGCAAAATCAACGAGGTTATTGAGATCATGCTTCACCTGTTTGATCTCTTTTTCGAGGCCTTTGATCTGGTTGATCAGGTCATCGATATCGAGTTTATAGATCCTTCGTACAGGCTTCTCCGTTAGCTTAATCAGATCCTCGCGGGTGATCTCGCGTTTCAGTTGCGCCTTGAATGGATTGAAGGCCTTGTCGATGGCATCGAGAACTTTATCCCAGGTCTCATGCCTTTTCTCCAGTTCCTTGTATATCTTTTCCTCGAAGAATATCTTTTCAAGTGAAGTGTAATGCCATTTTTCATTGAGCTCTGCAAGCTTGATCTCCAGTTCCCGCTTCAGCAGGTCCTTTGTTTTTTCAACGCTCAGACGCAGGAGCTCATGCACACCCAGGAATACCGGCTTCTTATCAACGATCACGCAGGCATTGGGAGAAATGCTCACTTCGCAATCGGTGAAGGCATAGAGAGCATCGATGGTAATGTCCGGAGAAATGCCAGGAGCCAGGTCAACCTGGATCTCCACATCTGCTGCGGTATTATCGGTCACCTTCTTGATCTTGATCTTGCCCTGGTCATTGGCTTTGATGATACTATCGATCAGCGAGGTGGTGGTGACACCGTATGGCACATTCTTGATGAGCAGGGTCTTCTTATCGAACTCCTCTATATGGGCACGAACGCGCACTTTACCGCCACGCTTTCCTTCGTTGTAGTTGATTGCATCCAGCATACCGCCTGTCTGGAAATCCGGGTAGAGTTCGAATTTCTTTCCACGGAGATATTTGATGGCGGCATCGATGAGTTCATTGAAATTG
>NZ_JBQCGW010000324.1:0-41755 GCF_051955275.1 Pseudobacter sp.
TTAAGGTCCAGTATATTGGTGCTGTCCTCTACATTCTCTCCGCCTTCTTCCTGGCTCTGGTTGATGGCATCGCTCTTGAAACCGCCGCGGTCAGCCGCCCAGATATAGGTTTCGGTACCATGCTGCCAGTTCTTCACATAATAACTTTCATAGATAGGATCCTTTACCACTTTCTTCTTTCTCTTTTTTCCTTTACCTACATATACTGTTCTGGTTTTATGACCAACTACTCTTTTGGCATACCAGCCCCCGGCTTTCACACCGGCTGCATTGCAGTGCACACTCACAAATAGATCGCCCCTGGCCTCATTGGCCATATTGGCCCTGTAACGCAAACTCTGCTGCACATTGGTACCTCCGCCGGCCAGTACATCCGTGGTGCGGGTGAAGATCACCTTCACGCCCGGCATTTCTTTTTCGATGGCTTTGCCCAGTTTCAGCGAAACGGACAATGCGATCTCGGCCTCTGTGGAATGCTGCCCGCGTGCGCCGGGATCCACACCACCGTGACCCGGGTCAATGATAATGGTGCTCAATACCGGCTTCTGCTGTTCAGGTACAGGATACTTCTTTCCCGTGAATGCGACCAGGGCACTCAGGGATCCCAGGAATATGAAAACGGATAAAACTCTTTTGGTCATTACAAGTACAATTTATCAGGAAACGAAACCTTCACAACATCTTAATGCTTTAAACGTTATTTTTGCTCCCACTGCATTATGACTAACGGACGCAAAAATAGCTTAAAACAGGGTTCAGCGTGGATTTTATTCGTATCACTTTTGCTAATAACGTCCAATGTACGCGCGAATTACACATCAGATAATTATTTTTACAATTCATTAACTGCTTTGCAGGATACTTCCAAAGTTCCCAGGCAGGACACCATCCCTCTTCGAAAGGATTCCACCATCAATAAGACTGATACCTTCAACGTAAAGATATCAAAGGATTCGCTTGATGCGCCGGTTTATTACCAGGCCTCGGATTCCATTGTGATGGAAGTGAAGACCAAGAAAGTGATCCTGTACAGCAAGGCCAGTGTGAAGCAGAAAGACATGGAGCTTACTGCAGACAGCATCGAGCTGGATCAGAACACCCACCTGGTGACTGCCGTATTCCGGCGTGACACTGCCGGGAATATGATCGGCCGCCCCAAAATGGTACAGGCAGACAGCAAGATGGAGGCCGATATGATCAAATACAATTTCGAGACCCAGAAAGGTATCACCCGGTCCACCATCACCACGCAAGGCGAGCTCATTGTTCAGGGCGAGAAGATCAAAAAGATCAACGAGACCGACTATTACGCCTACCGGGGGCAGATGACCACCTGTAATCTCGATACGCCGCACTTTGCCTTCCGGACGAAAAAGATGAAGCTGGTCAATAAAAAGCTGGCCGTGTCCGGACCCATCCACCCGGAATTCGAGGGTGTTCCCGTTCCCATTTACCTGCCATTCGGTTTCTTCCCCATTTCACAGGGAAGACATTCAGGATTACTTCCGCCGCAGTTCGCTGCCAGCGAACAGTTCGGCCTCGGCCTCGAAGGGCTTGGTTACTACAAAGTACTCAACGATAATTTCGACGTGGCCGTCCGCACCAATATATATTCATACGGAGGATGGAATCTTTACGTATCGCCAACATACCGTAAGCGTTACCGTTATAATGGTCTCATGAACTTCTCCATGCAGAATACCCGCATCCTCAGTAACAATGCCAAACAGGAGTTCACGTCCACCCGCACCTTCAATATCAACTGGAGCCATACGGTAGACAGTCGCGCCAGGCCGGGGACCTCTTTCTCCGCCAACGTGAATGCCGGTTCTACCAAGTACAACCAGTATGTGGCCAATAACCCCACACTGAACTTCCAGAATCAGCTGAGCTCTTCCATCACTTACCAGAAGAACTGGGACAATAAATATAACCTCACCCTCAGTGCCAACCATAGCCAGAACAACGTGAGCACGCTCATCAATATGAGCCTGCCCACGGCAGCGTTCACCGTGAATACTTTTTATCCCTTCCAACCGAAAGAGCTGGTAGGCCCTCCCAAATGGTATCATAAACTGGGGATCGGTCTGAACACCAACTTCGCCAACCAGATCAGCGTGTATGAAAGGGATTTCAATGTAAGCAAGATCCTTGACACCATGCAGTGGGGTGCCCAGCACAATATTCCTATCCAGGTGGCATTGCCTCCGTTAGGACCCATCCAGATCGCACCCGGTATCAGTTTCTCCGAGAAGTGGTATTCCAGAAAGATCATGAAAGGCTTTAATCCTGTCACCAATAAAGTGGATACGATCACTGCCGCCAATGGCTTTTACCAGTCGCGCGATATCTCCTTCAGTCTTGGTCTGAACACCGCGCTCTTCGGAAAATTTGAAGGCTTCGGAAAGAACAGCAAGTTCCAGGCGATCCGTCACGTAGTGCGTCCTACCATCTCGCTGAGCTACAAACCAGACCTGGCAGCCAAAGACTGGTATGATGCACAGATCGATAGTACAGGCCGCCGTGCGCGCTTTTCCTATTACGAAGGAAGCACTTACGGACCTTTCTCCGAAGGCGTATTCGGAGGTATCGGTTTCGGTATTGATAATAATATAGAAGCCAAGATCCGCAGCAAGAAAGATACTGCCAATGGCGGCATCAAAAAGATCAGGCTCATCGATGGTTTCGGCTTCAACAGTAGCTACAACCTGGTGGCCGACTCCTTCAAACTCGCGCCGTTCAGTCTCTACGCCCGGAGCACCCTCTTCGAAAAGATCAATATCACAGCCGGTGCTGTACTGGACCCTTACCAGGTCGACAGCAATGGTTATCGTACAAAAGAATATATGTGGGCTGGCGGCCGTGGTTTCAAGCCCGGCAGGATCACCAGCGGCAGCATTGCCATCTCTACCACTTTCCAGAGCAAGCCTAAAGATGAGGGTAAGGACAAAGCGCAGAAAGAAGCGGAAAAGGAAAGTGGACTGCCGCCACTCACCGTGGAAGAGCAGCAGGCCCAGCTGGCCTATGCGCAGCGCAACCCTGCCGAGTTTGCGGATTTCAATATTCCCTGGTCAGTCAATCTTTCATTCTCCTATAATTTCTCCCGTCAGTTCCGTCCAGATTACAAAGGCTGGGAAACGGTCTCCAATGCCAGCCTGAATGTGAATGGCGACTTCAACCTGACGCCCCGCTGGAAAATGGGCGCCAGCAGCTACTATGATTTCAAGCAGTCGCAGATCCAGTCTCTAACGCTGTCGCTCAGCCGCGAAATGCACTGCTGGCAGATGTCCATCAACGTTACACCGGTGGGCCTTTACAGAACGTTTAACATCACAATTAGCCCGAAAAGCGGATTGTTGAGGGATTTGAAGATCAACAGAACGCGGTTTTTCTATAACGGGCAGTAAGGAGTTTATTTTGCCTGTTGCGTAAAGGGATTTGGTTCCACTGGCTGCGAAAATATACCCACACCATTTTGTTTTTGAATGGGACTTCAGTGGGTATGTTGAAGCGGTAGGGCAGTGATGGGCTGAGGGAACGTATGTTTTCAAGGCCAGTTCCACCATAATCCCTTTGCCGCATCCCGTTGATAACGTCTATTCATCCCTGTTATACTATCGGGCAGGCAAGGCAATGGTTGTGAGTTGACGGCCTTAAAACATACGTTCCCTCAGCCCGGCCTTGCACTACAAGCCCTGACATTCCCCTCAATGCACAATAGTCCCCCCAAAGGTGTGGGTATGTTTTACAGCCGGAAACCACAGACCAATTGCCTTCCGGAGATGGCTATTAAAAAAGGAGATGGCAATTAATAAAGGAATAACTTATCTGTGAGCCACATAGTAAGCTTCCATGATCTGATGAACCCGGTCACGCAGCTCAGCGGTAGTTTCATCAGGAAGCGGCGTCACAGCCGGCAGGAAATCCATGTAGAGCCGGTGCGGCATCAGGTAGAAAGGGATAGTGGCCGGTAATACTTTGCGGGTATTGAAGATTACGGCGGGAATAACGGATTTGCCTGTCTCGATGGCCAGGCGGAAAGCGCCGTCGTGGAAGGATTTGATGGGCTGGTCGCTTTTGTTGCGGGTGCCCTCGGGATAGATGCACATATGAAGGCCCATGGCCAGCACTTCTTTCATTTTGGTGTAGCTCTCTGCACGACTTCTTTCATTTTTGCGATCGATCAGTACACTGCCGGTCTGGTAGAGCAGGCCGAAGATGGGGATCTTTGCCATTTCTATTTTGGCGATGGTTTTATTACCGCCAGGAATGAAGGGAGAAGAGATGGGCACGTCCATGAGTGAATTGTGATTGCATACCACTACATAGTTCTCTCCTTTTTTGAAATGTTCCTGCCCGGTGACGCGGAGAGGGCAACCGATGGCATTGAGGAAAACGGTCATCCATACGCGCGCGAATTGCAGGAAGCGCCTTACCCGGGCGGGGTCTTTCTGAGTATGGCTGAACAGGAGGTAGGGGATCATAAAGACCAGCAGGGTGGCAATGAATACAATGATGGCCCATACGGCAAAGATCCTTCCTGTGATGAGTTTTAGAATACGCATAATTGGGGTGCAAAGATAGCTCAAAGGGCCCAATCGATGGGATCGATGCCGTTCTGTACCAGGAACTGGTTGGTTTTGGAAAAATGTTTGCAGCCGAAAAAGCCAGAATCAGCCGAGAAGGGGGAAGGGTGCGCTGCTTTCAGGATCAGGTGGTGACGGGTAACGTCGATCAGTTCCTGTTTTTCCTGGGCAAATTTTCCCCAGAGAAGGAATACCACGTTCTTCTTTTCATCAGAGATCTTTTTGATCACTGAATTGGTGAACTGCGCCCAGCCGATCTTGGCATGGCTCATGGGCTCGCCGGCACGGACGGTGAGGGATGCGTTGAGCATCAGTACGCCCTGTTCGGCCCATTTGGTGAGGGTGCCATGGTTGGGAATGGGCAGTCCGAGATCGGAGTGCATCTCCTTGAAAATATTCACCAGGGAGGGCGGAGGCTTAATACCGGGCGCTACGGAAAAGCAGAGCCCGTGCGCTTGTCCGGCCCCGTGATAGGGGTCCTGGCCCAGGATCACCACTTTCACATTATCGAAATGGGTAAGGTTGAAAGCATTGAAGATCTGACCGCCGGGAGGGTAGATGGTCTTGCCCGTCATTTTCTCCGTGCGGAGGAAAGTTGCGATCTCCAGGAAATAGGTCTTGGTGAACTCATTCTTCAATACATCCTTCCAGCTATCGTCGATTTTTACATCCATGTGAAAGTAAGTTTCCGGTAAAAATATTGGATTTTGATGGCTGTGCAAAAAAAGCCGGGGATACCGGCTTCCTATGAATTGATCAGTGATCCCGTGTTAGTTTCGGCAACTGCACGGGAGTTACCACTACAGGATATTTTTCCACCGTTACGTTACTGGGATCCAGACCGAAGTTCACGGATTCTTTCACGCTGAGCAGTTTCAGGTTGAAATAGCTTTTCATCATGAATGATTTCACGAAAGGCATATCGTTCTCGAAGCTGAGGAAGGAGTCCAGTACCAGGAATTTGAAATCCCCGATGCGGCTCTGCTGGTAGCTCTGTTCGTATCTTTCGCTCACATCCACTTCATTTGTTTTTACAAGGTCTTCCACCACCTGGCGGAAATAAAAATCAATGCGGGGATCGATGCGGAATCCCAGGTTGAACTCCACGAAGTACACATCATTCTTTACAATGGTATGAACATGATAACGCATGGCGTATGGTTCGTCCAGCACATTCACATGCACGAACCAGTAGATATCGGCGCGTTTGGGATAGCGCCGGAGGATGGAGTCGATGGCCGTTTGCTCTATCTTCCTGCTGCTGCCGCTGGCGGTAAGGTAAACCAGGTTGGTAGCGTATTTGGGAATATGTTCGTCTGTGCTTAAGCGTTTGAGCAGGTCAACATAACCTTCTACGGGTACCAGTTTGATCAGGCTGCGTTTGATGGCCCGGCCCCTGTGCCAGATATACATGATGGCAAAGAGGGCTGCGCCGATGATGAGGGTGATCCAGCCGCCTTCGTGGATCTTCTGCATATTGGCGATGAGGAAGCAGGCTTCGATCACCAGGAAGATCCCCGTGATCAGCGCCACCCAGATGAAGGGTACTCGTTTGGCATGGAGATAGAAGTTGATCAGTACGGTGCTCATGATCATGGTGAGGGTAACGCTCAGACCGAATGCGGCTTCCATTTTGGTGGACTCTTTGAAATAGAGCACCATGCCGATACAGCCGGTCATGAGGAACCAGTTGATGAAAGGAATGTAGAGCTGTCCTTTCATATTACCGGGAAAGAGCACACGATGCCTCGGCCAGATATCCAGGCGGATGGCCTCATTGATAAGGGTGAAGCAGCCACTGATGAGGGCCTGGCTGGCAATGATGGTGGCCATGGTGGCTATGATCACGGCTGGCAGGAAAATGGAGTCCGGAACGATATGGAAGAAGGGGCTCACTGATCCGGTGGTTTCTCCTGTGTGGTTCAGCAACCAGGCGGTTTGACCGGCATAACAAAGCACGAGCATTACCTTGATATAGATCCAGCTGATGCGGATATTGTTGCGGCCTACATGGCCCATATCGCTGTACAGCGCTTCGGCCCCTGTGGTACAGAGGAAGATACTGCCGAGCAGCCAGAAGCCGCCGGGCGCTTCGCGTAGCATCACATATGCATAATAGGGGTTGAGTGCTTTGAGCACGCCGGGGTATTGTGTCATGGCCATGATGCCGAGCACACCGATAAAGGTAAACCAGACGGTCATTACAGGTCCGAAGATCTTACCGATGCGTTCAGTGCCGAACTGCTGGAAGATGAAGAGGCCTATCAGGATGGCGATGATAATGGGAACGGTGTTGATATGCGGGTTGAGTTTCTCCAGTCCCTCGATGGCAGAGGCCACAGAGATGGGGGGCGTGATGATGCCGTCCGCAATCAGGAAGGCGCCCCCTGCCATGGCAGGGATGAGCAGCCAGTGACCCCAGTAACGGCGGATCAGGGCATAGAGGGAAAAGATACCGCCCTCACCCTTGTTGTCTGCCTGCAACGTGATGATCACGTATTTGAGGGTGGTTTGGAAGAACAGCGTCCAGAAGATGGCGGACAATGCGCCCAGGGCCACATCTTCCGTGATGGTCCTTCCGTGAAAAACTGCATTGAGTGTGTAAAGGGGAGAGGTTCCGATGTCTCCGAAAACTATGCCGGCAGCTATCAGTACGCCTGCTGCCGTAACGCGCTTATGGAATAAGGCGGTGTTGGTTGAGCTCATTTAAAAATCGTCATTAAGTAATCCATTTGTCGCAATACCTGCTTCTCAGTTACAAAGTAATGACTAATTGATCATAATTTAAACAGCAAGCCGCCTGCTGCAGGTTGCGGCAGACGGCTTGCTCCATGTATGATTGCGATGGGTCAGAATTTTACACCGATACTGAGTACGGCCCTTCTTTTCCAGAGCGGCTCATAAAGGCCACTTCTTGCCAGATAGCCTTCCTGGTCCGTGAAATTGGAAACATTCAAACGGGTGAAGAAGTTTTTAAAGGTATATCCAACGGAGGCATCCATGCTCCAGTAAGATCTTACTTCCTGCTCCTGCAGGTTGTCTGTTGCTGAATAGAATTTTCCTTTGTAGAAGAAGCCATAACCGAAATCCATTCCTTTGAGTGCGCCCTTATCCAGTGTATAGTTCAGCCAGACATTGAGCGTCTGCTTCGCATTTCCTTCCAGCTGGTTGCCGGCTTTGAATGCAGGATCTTCCACTACGGTAGCATCGATCAGGGAAGTGGCCAGGTTCACGGTGAGTTGCTTCGTAACCTTTCCGTTGATATCAAGCTCTATACCTCGACTGCGATGATGACCGCCCTGGTACATGGCCCATTTGTAATAATCGTTGTAGAAGAGGTGCGGAAAGTCAGGAGCCTGATCAAGTCCGAAAACATATCCTACAATATCTTTCTTGTCTATCCGGAACACAGATAAGCCGATACCCAGTCTTTCATTCAGGAGACTGGCTTTGGCGCCTGCTTCCACCTGTTTTGCATTGGTTGTTTTAAGGATCAGGTTGGTGAGCGGATCCCATCCGTTCTGCTCATATGATTTGGTGAAAGAAGCATATACGGAGAGCCATTTCACAGGTTTTACCAGCAGGGCTACGCGGGGAGAGAATGGTTCCTGGTTATCATCTTTGTAATTGTCCGGTTTGGGTTGGGCAGCCGTGAATTTAGTTCCGCGTGATGTTCTGTTGTAGCGAAGGCCCAGCATCAGGTGCATCCTGTCTTTCCAGAACTTCAGCTGGTCCTGTGCATATACGCCGATCCGTTTGATATAGTTATGCGGCAGGTCCTTATCGCTCTCGGATCCGATGATCTTCGGCAACTGATCCTGTCCGTAAACAGGATTGTAAATATCGATGGGCGTGAGCTCCACGGGATCATTGTAATAGATCCTGTAATTCCACTGCGTATAATCAGTACCGATCACAAAATCATGTTTGATGCCGAAGGTGTTGAAACTGCCTACCAGATCGAACGTGGTTCCAAAGATCTTTGTGAAGGTCTGGAAGAACTCGGTGGTACGGGCCAGCATTCCGTTGGCATCGGCTCCCTGGAATGGAAAGAAAACGGATTCTTCCTGTTCCTGAGCTTTGGAGAGGAAGCTCACATTGCGCAGGGTGAGATTTTTGGAGAGCCTGTAATTGATGGTGGAATGCGTGCTCATTTCATTGTAGCGGTGCTTGTTGTCGGGCTCGCCGAGGAAATGGCCATAGGGCAGTTTCTTCAGCCCGTCGAATGTGCCATCAGGAGAAGCGATCCCCGGAGCAAAAACGCGGTCGTCGTTGCGGGCTACCATCTCAACGGTCCAGTCGATCTTTGGAATGATCTTCCACATCAAAGTGGGCGCTATCAGGTAGCTCTTGCTGTTGATCTTATCTATAAAGTGATTGCTGCTTTCATAGGTAGCATTGATACGGTAGAGCAGGTTCCTGTTTTCCGTGAGTGCTCCGCTGAGGTCCATGGTGGGGCGTACCAGTCCGTACTCACCCACTTTAAGCTCAAACCTGCGATAATCCTGTTCCAGTGGTTTCTTGGTAACAAGGTTCATCACGGCGCCCGGCGCCACATCTCCGTACTGAATGGAGGCGGGTCCTTTCAGGATCTCGATCCTTTCGATATTATCCCCGTACAAACGGCCGGTGGTAGGAAGCTGCATGCCATCCCGGCGGAAATTCGATTGAAAGTTGAGGCCGAAACCACGACCGTTGAACATCGCATATCCATCACCGTAAGTTCCGGTTACGGTGATGCCGCTCACGTTCTTCACGGCATCCCTGATATCCATGATCTGCTGCTGTTCGATGAGCTTCCTGTCTACCAGTTGCACTGAAATAGGCAGATCGATCAATGGGGTGGGTGTTTTAGTGATACTGGCTATCTGGCGTTTTTGTCCATATACGGCCACTTCCTGGAGGATCTTTACAGAATCCACTTTCGGCTTTGAAGTGGTATCCGTTTGCGCGGTGGCGCTGAAGCCAGTGGCGCAGAACAGGAGCGCGCCCACATATTGAAAATTCATCGAACAGATTGTTTGGTTAAAAGGAGTTGACGCCGCAAAGTTGAGCTCCTTTCAGCCAATTGGTTTTCGAGATCGGGAGTTAATATTATCGGATCGGGAAAAATTGTTTACTGAGCCCGTTCCTTTATTTCGTCCGCCGCATTATCATTGTACCTGCGTTTACGGGTGAAGCTGTCTTTGCCGAAATTATAGCTGAAACTAAGCCCTACCCGGCGTGTATCGTTTATATTATTGCGATAACTATAGGCCTGTGCCAGCCCTTTTGTTTCTTCACGATACGCCATGGCGCGGAAAGGATCTTCCATATTGATCTTGATAGTGCCCTTGCCTTTCCAGACCTTTTTCTGTAGGGTTGGATTGATCCAGTAGCGGGATCTCACCTGCCGCTGCCAATCCACGATGGGAGCGTTATAAGCGCAGCTCAGTTCCGCGCTCCAGGTTTTTCCGAACCGGAACTGGTTCACAAACTGGATTCGCCAGGTAAGCCCCTGCAGGCGTATTTCCTGATTTTGAATTTTCGTCTGGCTCATAAAATGCCCGATTGCCGGATTGAAACTGAAATTCCACCATTTGGTGGCCTGCATGGTAAGACTCACCATCAGCGCGATACCTCTGCGTTTACCGAAGTTATCAGTGGTAGTGATCTGTACATTGTCTTTGAGATAGGTAGCCCCTGAAATGCCATCAGTCATCTGGTCGAACATAAAGCGGGTATTGAGCAATTGTTTGTACCGCCAGATCAGTTCAAAACGGTTGGAATAGGAAGGTCTCAGTGCGGGGTTACCGGTATTATAAGTGTACTGGTCCTGGAATATCAGGAAGGGATTGAGTTGCTGGTATCCAGGCCGGTTGATCCTGCGCGTGTAATTCAAGAGGAGCATATGCCTGCCGGCGCTGTCGAGTTTGTAAGAAGTAAAGAGGCTGGGAAAGAAGGAGTGATAGTTTCGTTTGTTGATACTGGCCGGAACAACCGTGTTACCTAATTGATGGCCTTTTGTAAGCGTGTTCTCCCAGCGTATGCCCAGTTGGAGTCCGAACCGCCGCCAGTCCTTACGGCTGCTGAGATATGCCGAGTGGATGGTTTCATTGTAAATAAAATGGTTGGATCTGCTGTGATCAGGCACCGGCTTGTTGTCGGGCAAGGCAAAATAATCCGACTGATGATCTGTTTGCACAAAACTGGATTTGCTACCCGCTGAAATATTCATCCTGTCTTTCATGGGATGTATGTAATCAGCTGCAAGCGTATATACCTGGGTGTTATGAGGGAGGTGATATATGAAATTATCATAGCCGCCTGTTGATCCGGAAGCCTGCCTTACGAGGTTCTCCAGTTGCTGATCAGAAAGATTATCGTAACGGATCAGGTTGGCATCGGCGGTAAGTTCTTTACCTTTTTCGTTGAATTTATACTGGAAATTTACATTGGCAGTGTACTGATTCCACCGGCCTGCTGTAGCGTTTTCACCGATGCCGGTTGAATCGGGGAGGATGGATTTGCTGAAACTGCTGGATTCATACCAGGAATTCTCTTTTCTCTTTCTATCTGCTGCACTGAAGATCATCCCGAGGGTGGCTTTGGAGCTGAGCTGATAATCGAATCCCAGCCTGGCTGAAAGATCATCCGATTTAAAAGTTGAACCGCGCTGCATTGCTGAGCTGCGGGCTACCTGCCCGTTATCTGTAAATAAGACGCGGGTTTCATTACTTCTACCGAAATCAGTATACCGGTTGTATCCCAGGTTGCCGAATACATTCAGTTTTTTATGGAGATAGTTCAGGTTGATGGAATTGTAACTGCGATAATATTTCCCGGTGCTGGAGTTGTGAGAAACGCTGCCTGCATAACCTGCCACGCGTTTCTTCTTCAGCCTGATATTGATCAGTGCGCCGCCCTGCGCCTCGTAGCGGGCGGGAGGATTGGTGATCAGTTCAAACTTTTCTATCATGCTGGCAGGCATGGAACGCAGGTAGGCCGCCAGGTCCTGCCCGCTCATCCAGGTCCGTCTCCCATCTATGAGCACTGTTACACCTCCGCTGCCGTACAAACTGATCTCCCCATTTGCATCAACGATAACACCCGGTGTTTTTTCAAGCAGCTCCAGGGTATTGCCGGTACCAGCCCCCACCATGGCTTCCACATTGATGATGGTCTTGTCGAGATCATGCTCCACCAACGGTTTCTTTGCCGTTACCACCACTTCCTGCATTTCTTTTTTTACAAGTGGGTGCAGGATGGCGGGAGCCAGTTCAATATTTTTTGGAAGACTGTCTGCCAGGATCACCCGGCTGTACCAGGGCTGCATACCGGTAGCTGAAATACTCACAAGGTACCGGCCGGGGCTGATACCTGTGAGTCTGAACTGCCCGTTAACACGCGCTGCCTGCGATTGAACGGGTGTGGAGTCGGCCGCCAGTAATAAACGGACGGTAGCTCCCGGAACGGGTTCATTTTGTATATCTTTGACCTGGCCGCTGATGGACAGGCCAGATATTGTTTGTGATCTTATGACGGGCGGAATGATGAACAGGAGGAAAAAAAGGATCGGTCTCATTTTATCAGTGGTTATTTGGAATGAAGAATCTGGAGCAAATTTGTTCTTCATCCGGAGCCCGGGGAAATAATGATGATGGAGTGAGGCCGGGTACTGACAGACTGCCGCTGGGGGATGACGAAATATTTTATCAGGCGGGGACCGGTGTCCGTCAGGGTACAGACAAGATTCATCAGTTTGTTTTCGTGGACCCGTTGCGTTAATACAGATTTGTAGCAGCTTCAAAAAGAAGCCATCAACTGCATATGAAATTGAAATCATTCAACAGCAAACCTGCACAGGAAAGCACTCCCGGCCTTATCTGGATCACTATCGGTGCCGCCATTCCCCTGTATATTGCCGCCTTTTTCTATACGGATGCTCAAATGAGGGATGGAGAGGAAGTGGCTGCATTCCTGATCACCGTTTTCTTTCTCCTGGGGATCTTTGCAGGCCGCTATGCAGCTATCATGGTGGCCGGCATCCACAAAGAAGTGCCGAGAAGGCAGCTCGTTACCCTGTCCGTGATCATTCCGGTTTTTATCATCGTGGTTTTCATCATGGCGGCCGCTACTATCCATATGAGCTCCATCTTCATGGCCATGCTGCTGATGGGCATTCCATTACTGATCCTCAGTGTGAGCACCGGTATGCTGATCAAACTGGTACGTATATCCGTAAAAGGACAGATCACGGAAGCCCGCGCTGACGCCGCCCAGAGCCAGAGCGAGTTACAGCTGCTGCAAAGCCAGCTCAGCCCGCATTTCCTTTTCAATACCCTCAATAATATTTATGGCACCAGCCTCACCCGGCATGAAAAAGTACCGCCATTGCTGCTGAAACTGTCCGACCTCTTGCGCTATTCCGTGTATGAAGCACGTGAATTATTTGTGCCACTGGTGAGTGAAGTGGATTATATAAAGAATTATATCGAATTTGAACAGCTGAGGATCGGGGAGAAGCTGTTGCTGCATACAGAGATCGAAAGCAACCTGAACCCGCAGATCAAGATCGCGCCGCTGATGCTGATCGTTTTCATCGAGAATGCCTTCAAGCATGCTAAGAATACCACTGACCAGGAAATAAAGATCGATATCCAACTCAAGACCTGGGGCAATAATATACTCTTTGCCGTTACCAATTCCAATAGCCGTGGGCAGGGGGAAAGTCCCATAATCAACGGTCATAGTGGTTTCGGGCTTGATTCAGTGCGTAAAAGGCTTACATTGCTTTATCCCGGGGAATATGACCTCAGCATACAGGACAATGAAAAAGCATATACCGTGATGTTACAAATAAAAGCGAAATAATGGGCAGGTACAGTTGTGTAATAGCAGATGATGAACCGATAGCGCGTGAGATCATCGAGGGATACTGCGCACATCTTCCACAGCTCCAGGTACTGGCCAGCTGCAGCAATGCACTGGAAGCAAAAGCTGCCCTGCAACAGCAGCGCGTGGATATCCTCTTCCTGGATATCAATATGCCCGTCCTGGATGGCATCGCATTCATGAAAACGCTCAAAGAGCCGCCACAGGTGATCTTCACCACGGCGTATAAGGAATTTGCTGTGAATGCGTTTGACCTGGCCGCCTGTGATTACCTGCTGAAACCATTTTCCATGGACCGTTTCATCATGGCGGTAGACAAGGCCATCGAAAATCTCCGGAAACGTATACCCGTTAATGTGGTTGCGGAAGAGGAAGAGGCGCTCTTCATAAAAACCGATAGCAAGATCTTTCGTGTACTTTTTAAAGACATTCTCTTTGCGGAGGCAAGTGGCAATTACACCAAAATCGTAACGGCGCAGCAAACCTATATGCCTTCGCTCACTTTCACGGCATTGGAACAGCAGTTGCCGGCATCGCAATTCATCCGGGTGCATCGCTCCTTCATCATCAGTAAAGCGGCTATCTCGCATATCGAGGGCAACCGCGTTTTCCTGCATCGTATCGAAATTCCCATCGGAAGTAATTACAAAGAGGTTTTTCTCAAAGAACTAGGCCTGTAAGCTCATGAATTCAGGATACTTTGTCCGACATTTGCCGGCCGCAGTACACTATGAGCAATACAATGAGTAAGAAGAAGACGCTGACCGAAGAGCAGATGGCCGTGATCAACAGCAACAGCGATGTGGCCATCAATGCCGTTGCCGGATCCGGTAAAACTACCACCATCATCGAGTACGCAGCCAGCAGGCCCCCGAATGCTTCTATTCTCTATATCGCTTTCAACCGCTCCGTGAAACTGGAAGCCCTGAAGAAATTCGAGGCACGCGGCCTCCGTAATGTACGTGTGGAAACGGCCCATTCCCTGGCATTCGATTATATGGTGAAAGGCTCGGGTTATAAAGTGAGGCAGAAAGATTTCCGCACGCACGAGATCGTTGAACTGCTGGGACTGCGCAGCACTGGCGAAAAACATACCGAGTATATTCTTGCCACTCATATCCAGAAATTCATCGCTTTCTTCTGCAACAGTGATAAAAAGAAAGTGCAGGAATTGAATTACCTGGATTGTATCATCGATCCCACAGCTAAAACCTTTGTACGCAAGCATTATCCCGAAATAGAACTGGGCACCCGTCAACTCCTGGCGAAAATGGAAAAACGGGAAACAGAGATCACCCATGATTTCTATTTAAAGAAATTTCAACTGCAATGTCCCAGGCTGCCCTTCGATTTCATCCTCTTTGATGAAGCGCAGGATGCCAGTGCGGCCATGCTGGATGTTTTTGTTCAGCAACGCGCCGTAAAAGTGATCGTGGGAGATACGCACCAACAGATCTATGGATGGCGGCATGCCGTGAATTCCCTGGAGCGAACCGGCTTCAATATCCTGCAACTCAGTACCAGTTTCCGTTTTCCGCAGGATATAGCCGATCTGGCCACGGAAGTGCTGTACTGGAAGGAACATATCGGTACTCACCAGGCCGTTCCCATCACCGGCATGGGAACAGCAGGAAAACTGAAAACAAAAGCCACAATCGGCCGCACTAATCTCGGGCTGCTGCTCAATGCCATCGAATACATCACCAATAACCGCAAGATCAAAGGCATTTACTTTGAAGGCAATTTCAACAGCTATACCTATGCGGATGAAGGCGCGTCATTGTATGATGTACTCAACCTGGCAACCAACAAACCTGATAAGATCCGCGACAAGCTCATAGGCTCCATGCGCAGCCTCGAAGAGCTGGAAGAGTACATCGAGAAAACAGAAGATCCGCAGCTCGCCATGATGGTGGAAGTAGTGAAGGAATATGGCGATGAGATCTATGATATCCTTCGCTCCCTGAAAAAATTGCATGTGGCGGATAGCGACCGTGAGAATGCGGATATGATCTTCTCCACTGTGCATCGCGCCAAAGGGATGGAATATGATATCGTTCACCTGGTGAATGATTTTATTTCGGAATCCAAACTGAAAAAAGCGAAAGGGGAGGCTGCTGCTAAAAAAGAAACAGTGGATACCGGCCGGCTTAATGAAGAGATCAATCTTTTGTACGTGGCGCTCACCCGGGCCAAACAACAATTACATATTCCCGATAACCTGGTTCCGGAAAAATTCCCTTCTTCCGCTTTCATATTCCGCACGGAACCCAAAGAAGAAAAATTAAAAAAGAAAACCACCGGGCCATTAAAACCTGCACGCCCTGCCCCGGTAAACCGTGCTTTTGAAACCACCCGGCGTAAAGAGCAGCCCAGCGAGTCTTTCAAGTCCTGGTCATCGGGGCAGGATGACGAATTGACGGAGTTGTACGAGGATTTTGTTTCCATTGCAGAAATCGCTGAAAGTTTCGGCAGGACCAAAGGCTCCATCATTGCGCGTCTTCGCAAATTGGGATTGATGGATTAATCAGGGTGCTGCCAGTTGCTCACGTCCTGACTGTTCCTGCCCGCACGCTGACCGTAACAAAAACTTCATTTCGCACACTAATAATAAAATTGATTATCTTTCGGGCTCCAGCCCGGAACACAAAAACCTAAGCCAATCGCGTATGGAAGTACTCGAGAATCTCCCTTCATTGCTTAAACTGTTCTGGTTCATCGCCATTCCGGTAAGCATTATTTTCCTGATCCAGACTATCATGACCTTTGTGGGCGCTGATACAGCAGATGGATTGAGTGCTGATTTCGACAGTGATTTACATGGAGGTGAAGCTCCCTTCCAGCTTTTCTCACTGCGTAATCTTGTGAATTTTTTACTTGGTTTCAGCTGGGGCGGAATCTCTTTTTATACTACCATTCCCAATCAGACCCTTCTGATCACCGTGGCCCTGGCCATCGGCATATCTTTCATCTTCATATTCTTCCTGGTGATCCGTCAGGTACAGAAACTGGGAGAAGATAATTCCTTTCGCATCAGCAATACCATCAGTGGTACGGCTGAAGTTTATCTAGCCATCCCCGCACAGATGAGCGGTAAAGGGAAAGTGCTCATCAGTATCAAAGGCTCCATGCGTGAGCTGGAAGCCATGACCGCACAGGATCGCATTCCTACCGGTTCTGTAGTGCGGGTGATCAAAGTGGAAAGTGATAATATCCTGATAGTAGAAAAAATTTAAACCCTATATGTTCGAATCTCCCATTATGATTGTTGTGGTTGCAGCAATAGTGTTGTTTGTAACCATCCTGGCCTTAGTGAGCAGGTATAAGCGATGCCCGAGTGATAAGATCCTTGTTGTCTATGGCCGTACCGGCGGTGCATCCGCAAAATGTATCCATGGTGGTGGCGCCTTTATCTGGCCTGTGATACAGGACTATGCGTTCCTCGACCTGAAACCACTGAGTATTGAAGCCAATCTCACCAACGCTCTGAGCCGTCAGAATATCCGCGTGGATGTTCCCTGCCGTTTCACCATCGCCATTTCCACTGAAGCCGATAATATGAATACGGCCGCAGAAAGACTGTTAGGCCTCACGGCAGAACAGATCCAGGAACTGGCAAAAGATATCCTCTTCGGTCAGCTCCGTCTGGTTATCGCCACCATGACCATCGAAGAGATCAACTCCGACCGCGATAAATTCCTGGAAAATATCTCCAAGAACGTGGACAGTGAGCTCAAGAAGATCGGTCTGAAGCTCATCAACGTGAACGTAACGGATATCAAAGATGAAAGCGGTTATATAGCAGCGTTAGGAAAGGAAGCGGCTGCCAAAGCCATCAACGAAGCCAAGATCAGCGTGGCTGAACAGGAAAAGATCGGTGAAACCGGTAAGGCCCTGGCAGACCGCGAAAAAGATACACAGATCGCGGAAACGCACCGCGACCGTGATGTGAAAATTGCCATCACGCAGAAAGATAAAGAGATCAGCATCGCCACTGCGGTAAAAGATGAAACCATCGGTAAGGCTGAAGCACAAAGGGATACACGTGTGAAAACGGCTGAAGCCAATGCCATCGCCATCCAGGGTGAGAACGAAGCAAAGATCTCGATCGCCAATTCAGAAGCCCTCAGAAGGGAGAAAGAAGCGGAAGCACTTCGTATAGCCATCTCTGCTGAAAAAGTACAGCAGGCAAAGGCCCTCGAAGCTTCTTACGTGGCTGAGCAAAGAGCGGAAGATGCCCGTTCACAGCGTGAGCGTGCTACACAGGTGGCCAATATTGTGGTTCCTGCGGAAATCGCCAAACAACGCGCCATCATTGAAGCGCAGGCCGCAGCAGAAACCATCCGTGAAAATGCGAAAGGTGAAGCGGATGCCATCTTCGCCAAAATGCAGGCCGAAGCAAATGGTTTGTATGAGATCCTTACCAAACAGGCCGAAGGTTACAAACAGGTGGTGGCTGCTGCCGGTGGCGACGCCAACAAAGCATTCCAGCTCCTGTTGATCGAGAAGCTGCCTGAACTGGTAGCAACTCAGGTGGAAGCGGTGAAGAATATCAAGATCGATAAGATCACCGTTTGGGATTCAGCCAATGGTAACGGAGAAAACGGGACCACAACTTCCAACTTCGTATCGAATATGATGAAGACGGTACCGCCACTGAACGATCTGTTCAATATGGCCGGACTGAACCTCCCCAGCTATCTGAAAGGGGAAGATCCGAAGAATGGTGGTGATGCCATCATCGATCTTCCGGTAAAGAAAGATTAGTAGTTATATTCATAAAGAAAATGGCTGTATGAGAGTTCATGCAGCCATTTTCTTTATGAATGTAATTAAAGTTTATGCGGTACGATCATTTTGTAATGCCCATGATCTTTACGTTGGATACCAGGAAAGCTGCCGGTGAATTGAACTGGGCCCCGAACTTGAATGTACTGTAAGTAAGTTTGGCTTCAAATGCATTGGTGATATCAAAGGTTTTCTCCTCATTGATGTAGACCTGTAAACGCTCCCCCTGTTTGCGGATAGCGATATGGTTCTTCTTTCCCCCTTCGTTATAGGCAGCACTGTTCACCTGCGAATCAACATTTTTCGCTTTATTGTCTACCCACGCGGAACCGCCTTCATAGATCCTTACCTGCAAAAACGGGTTCTTCGGGTAAAGATCAAAATTTCCATTAAGCGCATCTTCAAAATCCATGAAGAGTGTGTGGCTATTGTTATTATTGGCAATAATGAGGTCGAATTCCACGGTGAAGTCTTTCATGATACCACCTTTGATCCTGGGGATGTAGAGGCCTTTGGGGGAAATGGAGAACCATTTGCCAGGGTATTCGTCAATAGTAACCACTTCACCACTGCCGTCAGTTTTCCATTGTTCAGGAAACCTGCCGGTTTCCGTTGATTCGAAATTGTCTGAGAACAGCAGCGTATCCCCTGCTGTGAAAGTGTATTTTGAATTGATGGTGATCTTGTTGCTGCCTGATGCAGGAGTAGTGTTTGAGTTAGTGGCAGCAGGCGTTTCCCTATCCTTTTCCTTGTTCTTTTTTTTGAACATACCCCCTAATTTGTTGACGGTATTACCTACTTTATCGGCTGTTCTTTCCACTTCTTCAACAGTCTGGGCTTTCATCATCAGCGGGAATGCTGCTGACAGGATGATGCAGCAGAGGTTTCTTAATTGTTTCATCATGGGTGTGATTAATTTGGACCGCAAAAATACACTCCTGCATTCATACAAGCACAACTGATGAATAAATCTGTATTAAGGAATTTTGATGTGGCTATTCACCCCAGGCTGTTATCAGGATATTCCTGCTGCCACCATGATCGCGGTGCTCACAGAGGTAAATGCCCTGCCAGGTGCCCAGGGCCAGTCTTCCGTTGCGGACAGGTATCAGTACCTGCGTACCCAGTATCGAAGCTTTGAGATGCGCCGGCATATCATCCGGGCCTTCATCGTTGTGCAGGAAATCCGGATCGTTTTCCGGAACAGCTTTGTTGAACCAGGTCTCAAAATCCACACGTACCGTTGGATCTGCATTCTCATTGATGGTGAGACTTGCAGAAGTATGCTGAATGAATACCTGGCAAATACCTGCCTGGATGCCTGCCAACTGCGGCATTGCACGTAGTATCTCAGTGGTAATGAGATGGAAACCTCTTCTCTTCGCCGGCAGCGAGAGCTGTTGCTGGTACAGTTTCATACCGGTAAGATACAGGATTTGATTATATTGGCGGCCAATACCAGGATATGAATACAGTTGAACAGCTGATCCGTCAATATGGATTATTGCCACATCCCGAAGGTGGTTATTACAAAGAAACCTATCGAAGTACGGAAACTGTGGCGGCGGATGCCTTGCCGGAACGCTTTGGTGGAAAACGTTCTTTTTCCACCGCTATTTATTTCCTGCTGGAGAAGGGTAATTTTTCCGCTTTCCATAAGATCAAAAGTGATGAGTGCTGGCATTTTTATGCGGGGCAGACATTACTGGTGCATATTATTCACCAAAATGGCAGCTGGCAGACGGTGAAGCTGGGCAGTAATGCTGAGGCAGGCGAGGTCTTCCAGTTTGTAGTACCTGGTGATTGCTGGTTTGCCAGTGAGCCGGATCCTGCAACCAGCTTTGCTTTCACTGGATGCACCGTATCGCCGGGCTTTGATTTTGCCGATTTTGAACTGGCAAAGGCTGAAGAACTGAGCCGGCTTTATCCGCAGTATGCAGCGGGCATCAGGAGACTTTGCCGGCAATGATATCCTTGGTATCTTGGCGCGGGATTCAACTGCAAGAGTATGTCAAACCAAACTGAAAAGATCTCTGCTTCCAGGCTGAAAGCCATTATCGGCGGCACCATCGGTAACCTGGTGGAATGGTACGACTGGTACGCTTATTCGGCATTTGCACTTTATTTCTCTGCTTCCTTTTTCCCTGCGAGCAATACAACAGCTCAACTGCTGAACACAGCCGGCGTGTTTGCGCTGGGGTTCCTGATGCGCCCCATCGGTGGCTGGCTCTTCGGAAGACTGGCGGATAAGAAAGGCCGTAAAGTAAGCATGACCTGGTCTGTATTACTGATGTCGTTCGGTTCTCTGCTCATCACTTTCACGCCAACTTATTCGCAGATCGGAATAGCTGCGCCGGTGATTTTACTGCTGGCCAGGATGCTGCAGGGACTGAGTGTGGGAGGGGAATACGGTGTTTCGGCTACTTATCTCAGTGAAATGGCAAGTAAGAACAGGAGAGGATTCTATTCGAGCTTTCAATATGTGACCCTGATAGGCGGGCAACTGGTAGCACTGGGCATACAGATCATACTTCAGAAATTATTGCTTACAGATCAGCAGTTGCACCAATGGGGCTGGCGGATCCCCTTCGCCATCGGGGCCATCCTTTCTGTAGTGGCGCTCTACCTGCGTTCCAATCTGCATGAAACACCCAGCTTTGAATCGCAGCGCAATACCAGCAAAACAAAAAAAGGAAGTATCAGCGAATTGCTGAAACATCCCAAAGCAGTGCTTACTGTAGTTGGGCTGACACTCGGCGGCACCCTCGCTTTTTATACTTATACCACCTATATGCAGAAGTTCCTGGTGAATACCGTGCAGCTCACCAAGGAACAATCCACCAATATCTCATTTGTGAGCCTGCTGCTGTTTGCGATGCTGCAACCCTTGCTGGGCGGACTTTCCGACAAGATCGGCCGAAGACCGCTGCTGATCGGTTTTGGCTTGCTGGGAGTATTGTTTACAGTACCGCTGTTGCAGGCACTCAGCCAGACCAGCTCTATCTGGATAGCCTTCTTCCTCATCATGGCCGCTCTGGTGATCGTGAGCGGATATACCAGCATCAATGCAATAGTAAAGGCTGAACTGTTCCCCGCTGAGGTCCGCGCACTTGGGGTTGGATTGCCCTATGGACTTACTGTGGCAGTCTTTGGCGGCAGTGCGGAATACATAGCGCTATGGCTGAAGAAGATTGGTCACGAAAATTATTTCTACTGGTATATCACCGGTTGCATTGCTATCTCCCTGATGGTTTATCTCACCATGAAAGATACAAAGCATACCTCCCGCATCAATGAAGATGCTAATTAAAGGACTGGCGGTATTCCTTTGCCTTTCCCTGTGCTTTGCCGGATCTGAACGTTTTATATCATCTGTTTGAATTATAATTTCAGCAGTCCCACTTTATGCAGGGTATTCACCGGCTTATTATCCCAGAACAATTCAAAGTTTTCAAAGCCGCTTGCATGGTAGCTGTCCATCACTTCCTGCAAAGTGTAGGTCTTTGCATTGCTTACTGATAGTTTGCCCAGCATTTCCGCGAGCCAGTCGCCCTGCTCTTTGTTCACGCTGATGCTGAACGTTGATTTCTTATCCTGGAAGGAGAGCGATGTCATTTCCCACTGGCTGCCTTTTTTGGATTTGGTGAAATGTTCCACCTTAGGATTGCGGCCCAGCCAAACGATCCTGGAAGTTGGTTTTGCGCTGCTGTACAGGTCATGCGTGAGCACCTGCTGAATATGATCAGGGGCGATCTTTGTCTTCGGCACCTTGAACTCGAACCATTTCTGTAATGGTTCTTCCAGTCCGATGCCATGCATATAATTGAGCAATGATTTCTTCAGGCCATAACCGAAGGCTTCATGGTCGGCGCCTGTTTCATCGATATGTACAATATCGTTATTGGCAAAGCTGCCGATGGTTTCGTTTTCTTTTTTTACGTTGAATTTTGCAGGCTCCAGTCCTACAGGGCTATGTGCCGTCATGGTAAAGAGGTGCCAGAAGGCGGATTGCAGGATGCCTGCGGCAAACATCTGACGGATCATTTCCAGGGAGTCGATGGTTTCCTGCGCGGTCTGTGTGGGGAATCCATACATCAGGTAAGCGTGTACCATGATACCGGCTTCCGTAAAATTTTTGTTCACCTGTGCTACCTGAGCTACGGTGATCCCTTTCTGGATGAGGTCCAGCAAGCGGTCACTGGCTACTTCCAGTCCACCTGAAACGGCAATACAACCGGAACGTTTGAGCAGCAGGCAAAGATCGCGGGTGAAACTTTTCTCAAAACGGATATTGGTCCACCAACTCACTACCAGCCTGCGTTTGATGATCTCCAGCGCCAGGGCCCGCATCAGTGCGGGTGGCGCGGCTTCATCTACAAAATGGAAACCATTCTGGCCGGTCTGGGCGATGATCTCTTCCATCCTGTCGCACAGCAGGGAAGCCGCAACAGGTTCATAGAGCCTGATATAATCAAGTGAGATATCGCAGAAAGTGCATTTGCCCCAGTAGCAACCATGCGCCATCGTTAGTTTGTTCCAGCGGCCATCACTCCACATGCGGTGCATGGGGTTTACCACTTCGATGGCATTGATGTATTTGTCTAACTGAAAATCGCTGTAATCCGGTGTACCTACCTGTCCCTGTTTGTAATCGGTGCAGGCTTTATTGTTGAAGTAGGTCACCTGTCCATCCACCAGGGTGAATGTGCGTTTGAGCTCTTCAATGGTTTTGCTGCCTTCGATATGGTGAACCAGGTTTTCGATGGGCGCTTCTCCATCATCGAGCGTAATGAAGTCATAGAATTCAAAAACGCGGGGATCGGAAAGGGAGCGAAGCTCTGTATTGGCGAAACCGCCACCCATAGCCACTTTCACGCCGGGGTAGTTTTTCCTGATCCACTGGCCGCAGCGCAATGATGTATACAGGTTGCCCGGGAACGGTACGGAAATAGCCACCAGTCTGGGCTGTACTGTTTCCATATGTTTTTGCAGGAAACCGATCAGCAGCTGGTCTATATATGAGTAATCCTTTTGTAATGCTTCATACAACTCATCGAAACTATTGGCGGAGCGGGCCAGTCTTTCTGCATACCTGCTGAAACCGAAATGTTCATCCACACATTGCTGAATGAGGTCGGAAAGGTCTTCGAGGTACATGGTGGAAAGGTGCTTTCCCTTGTCTTGCGTACCCATGGAGCCGAATGCCCAGTCGAGGTCCTCCAGTTGTGCAAACCTGCTGGCTTCCGGCAGGAAATCACGTTTGCAGATGCGGTGGGCCAGGGTAGGGTTATGCCCCTGCAGGAAATGGATCACATCATCGATAGTGGAAATATAATCATCCTGTAATGCAATGATGCGGGCTATATTTTCGGAAGGTGCTGCCGGCGGGTGCTGGTTGATTTGCCTGAAGAGCTCTGTAAGGCCGGTGCTGCTGAAAAGGCCCACTGTTACTTCGATGCCCAGATCTGCCTGAAAAGAGGAAATATTCCTGGTATTCAGGAATCCTTTCAGGTAAGCGGTGGCCGGGTAGGGCGTATTCAATTGTGTGAATGGCGGCGTCAGCAAAAAAACAGTAGCACTCAAATCTGGGAATTTGGTGCAAAATTAAGTGAAAAAGGCGGGATGACGGGCTCTGGGCTGCACCAAATGCGGAGCTTATCCAATAATGCTATCCATTCAAAATTTCCACTTAAATTTGAGTATACTTTCTTACTGCATACATACAATATTGATCACAGACTTCCCCGCTTAAGCGGCAGGTTCCTGCTTTGCAGCCCGCCACCTTTATTTCTTTTTACATATTCCCGGAAAGTAAATTTTCATTCTACATTATCACTGTTATGCAAAACAACCAGAATAAACAGACTGTACTCTCTTTCTATAAAAATGTGATCGCCAGCCGTGAAGTGTCGGTCATTCCTGCTTTTATCCATCCTGAATATATCCAGCATAGTCCTCAATTGAAAGATGGCCTGTCCGGTTTGCGGGAGGCAATACTGACTTTACAAAAGATGCCTGTGCAAAAGCAGGATCAGTCCCCGGTTAAACTGGTGCTCGCTTCCGGTGACCTGGTGGGTATGTACATGCTGATCAATATGCAGGGGAAATGGCTGGCGGTGGCCGACCTGTTCAGGTTAGAGGATGGTTTGATCGTGGAGCATTGGGATGCCGTACAGGAACTGGAGCAGGCCCCGGACCAGGATGCGTTGGTAGTGCAGGAAGATCTGGCCGGGCAGGGTCATCCTTTACAGGAAAATGCTGCGGAGGATCATATTGAAGAAGATTTAGTAAACCTGTTTCGAAATGAAAACAGGATTGTACACCGCATAATCATGGATGGAAATTATGCATTGGGTCAATCTTCAGGAACAAAGGACGGGTGTCCTTTCGTTTTTTATGAATTCCTGCTCCTGGATGGCCGACAAGTCAAAAAACGGTTTTCGATCGAACAGGAAATTCCCGCTGTTTCTGCCAATAAAAATGGAATGATATAAATATAGATAGCTATGGGGCTGCCCAAAAATGGTCAGCTCCATTTATTTTCACTGTGCCCGGTGGCTCGCGTTCCCGTGAGTGACTTCTATTTGCTGCCCTCCGGCGGGCACCGTGTTGCCGGAGGCGACCGTATATCCGTCACTTGCGGGGATGAGCGACTGCTCCTCAAGTAATAGTGACATTCCATTTAAGTCGGCCCCGATTTCCGGCAGAATCACCTGAAAAAGGGATACAGATCTGATTCAGGCTTCGTTTATTTGCCTGGGCCATGAGTAAAACCTATCTTGTTTTGTATGAAGCAACTTTTCTCATTATTACTGCTGTTCTGCATGCTGCCCCTGGCTTCTTTCTGCCAGGAACAGGGCAATGATAGTCTGTTGACTGCGCTGAAGGCTCATAAAGAAGACACCAATAAGGTCAGAACCCTGTACAGGCTGGCCATGAACTATGAGAAAAGCAATCTCGATTCCGCCACCCTGATGCTCAAAAAGCTTCGCGAGCTCTCATCCACCCTTAAATATAATCTGGGACTTTACCTGTACTATGAAAGAGCCACTGTGGTAAGTTTTACCAATGGTGATTTCGAGCAGGCATTAAAGGAAAGCAAGGAAGGGCTGGAAATGGCCAAAAAACTGAAAAACACCGGATATGAAGCAGTGATGCTGAACAATATTGCTATCTGTTACGGATATATGGACAAATTCCAGGAACAACTCGATTACACTTTGCAGGCAAAAGATAAAGTGGAAATGAGCAAGGATTCCGCCAAGCTTTCCGGGCTGTATCATGGGCTCAGTAATGTGTATTCATCACTTGGGCAAAACCGGAAATCATTGGATTATGCGCTGTTGTCCATCCGCCTTTACTCAGAATTCGGAAAGAGAAATGACTATATCAACAGGGTGTATGCAGCTGCCGCACAAACCTATGAAGTGATGGGAATAACAGACAGCGCCGACATCTATTTTACAAAAGCCATCAGTGAATCAAAGAGGCTGAATGATAAGTTTGCCGAGGGCACTATTTATAAATATGCAGCTAATTTCTATTCCAATACCGGTAACTATGATAAGATGCTGGAGATGGCAAAACAGTCGCTGCCACTTGCAAAAGAGCTCAACAGCCGGCAACTGGAAGCAAGCTCTTACTACAATCTTGCAGCTGCTAATTTCTACAATAATAACAATGCAGCCGCTTACAGGAATGTAAAGCTGGCGCTGGAAATAGCTGAGAAAGATTCCATCAAACAACAGGCGCAGGATTCTTACCGTCTGCTGTCGTATATCGCTGCGAGGGATGGCGATTTCAGAACGTCAACCATGGCGCGCGGTAAAGCGGACTCCTTGCGGGAAGCGGCTTTGAACGAAGAAGTGGCATTGAATGCAGCTGATCTGGAAAAGAAATATGAAACTGAGAAGAAAGAAAACCAGATCAAACTTCACGAAGCTACCATCCGGCAGAAAAATACGTTGAACTATGTATTGATCAGCGGAGCGGTTGCACTGCTCATCATTCTTATCCTCAGCTACCTCAACTACCGGAACAAACAGAAACTGCAGCAACAACGCATCAGCGAACTGGAAACCGAAAAACAATTATTAGCCACACAGTCTTTGCTCAAAGGACAGGAGGATGAACGCAGCCGTTTGGCCAAAGACCTTCATGATGGTCTGGGCGGATTATTGAGTGGTGTTAAACTTCAACTGGGAGCTATGAAGGGGAACCTGATATTAACGGAAGAGAATGGCAGGGCATTCAATAATGCCCTGAATAAGCTGGATGAATCTATCAGTGAAATGCGACGTGTGGCGCATAATATGATGCCTGAAGCGCTTCTTAACATGGGGCTTAAACAGGCATTGCAGGATTTTTGTGATGGCCTTGCCGAATCACAGAGCTTTTCCATTACCTGCGAATTTTACGGATTGGAGCAACGTATGGCGCCATCCGTTGAGATAGTGTTGTACCGCATCATCCAGGAACTGATGAACAATGCGATCAAACATTCCGGCGCCAGCATTATTTTAGCGCAGGTGATCAGGCAGCAGGATCATGTTACCATCACCATTGAAGACAATGGAAAAGGGTTCGATACTGCCAACCTGGAAAATATGCGCACAGCGGGCTTGCGCAATATCCGCTCGCGGGTGAACTATCTGCACGGAAGCATGGATATCAAAGCGGCGCCCGGTAAAGGAACATCCATTCATATAGATTGTATAATAGATGAGCATGAGCAAAACAGATAAGATCAGTGTATTGGTGGTGGATGATCATCCGATGGTACTGGAAGGCATGCGCGCCATGCTTAACCAGATCTCATTTGTGCAACTTGCAGGCCTTGCCACCAATGCATGGGAGGCCATGGAAATGATCAAACTGCAATTGCCTCATATTGTACTCACTGATATCAATATGCCTGAAGTGAGTGGAATAGAACTGACAGAAAAAATAAAAAAGGAATTTCCATCGGTAAAAGTCGTAGCCATGAGCACGTTCAAGGAACGCAGCTATATTTCCCAGATGATACAACATGGGGCATCGGGCTACCTGGTGAAAAGCGCTTCGCGCGAAGAAATTGAAGAGGCCATTCTTTCGGTATATGAAGGCAGGCTGTATATGAGCCTTGACCTGCATCTTTCGGGCGCCGATAAACGGGAAATGAAAAGCCCTGTGCTGACCAGCCGTGAAAAAGAAGTATTGCAGCTGATAGCCGACGGGCTCACGAATATGCAGATCGCAGAGAAACTTTTTCTGAGTATGCACACGGTGGACAGTCATCGTAAGAACCTCCTGACAAAGTTTGATGTGAAGAATACAGCACTGCTGATCAGGATGGCAACGAAATCAGGGTTGTTGTAAAAAAATGCAGTATCATTTTCCATCTCAATAAACGGAGATCGCTTACATTTGAAATGGAAATGACAGTTTTTGAAACATATCTGCGTTCTCACACCGGCATCAGTAATGAGGAAACCGCGAGGGTGCTTTCAGTGGCAATACGCCGGACCCTCCGGCGGAATGAAGTACTGCTGTACGAAGGGCAGGTTTGCAGGCATAAAGCATTTGTAGGAAAGGGACTGATGAGGATTTATGGTACAGTGGCCGATGGCAGCGAGCATATCCTGCAGTTTGCACCCGAAAATACCTGGGTGATAGATGGTGAAAGCTATGATCATCAAAAACCTGCTACCTTTAATATTGCAGCTGTGGAACCCAGTGAGTTGCTCTGCTGGACAAAAACCGATTTTGATCTCCTGCTGGCTGAGATCCCCTTACTGAGCAGTTTTTCCCGTCAACTGGTCACCCGAAACAGTCATAGCAGCCGCCAGCGCTTGTTCAGCATGCTGAGCAGAACGCCTGAAGAAAAATACAAAGAGTTTGTGAGTCAATACCCCGACTTGCTTTCACGGCTTCCTTTGCATATGATAGCAGCCTACCTTGGCATCTCTCTCAAAACACTTACACGCATCCGCCATACTCAAATAAATGGTTATTGAATTATGGTCAAATGACCATGTTTCTGCCATTGAATTGACTGAGTTTTGTACAATAAAATCAAGTCATTTATTATGAGAGTATTTGTAACAGGAGCCTCGGGGTTTGTAGGCTCCGCAATAGTTCAGGAATTGTTGAAGGCCGGGCACCAGGTAACCGGATTAGCCCGGTCAGACAGTTCAGCAGCGGCTTTGATCGATGCAGGAGCAGCAGTGCATCGCGGAAGCCTGGAAGATAAGAGCAGTCTTAAAGAAGGCGCAGCGCTTGCAGATGCAGTGGTCCACACGGCATTCAATCATGATTTCAGTAAGTATGCCTCCAGCTGTGAAGATGACCGCCGGGTGATCCTGGCAATGGGTGAAGCAATGGCCGGCTCCGGCAAGCCTTTATTGATCACCTCTGGAATAGGGTTGCTTAAATACAACAGGGTTGTAACGGAAAACGACCTTCCTTCAGGTTCCGATCTGGTTCCCCGTGCAGCTTCGGAAGAAGCGGCAAATACTGTAGCAGCCATGGGTGTGAATTCCTATATCGTCAGACTCCCGCATACGGTCCATGGAAAAGGAGACCATGGGTTTATTCCGATGGCCATCAGTATGGCAAAAGAGAAGAAGGTGTCGGCATTTATAGGTGATGGAAATAATCGCTGGCCGGCCGTACATCGGTTAGACGCTGCCGTTATATACAGGCTGATTCTTGAACAACAGCCTGATCAGAAGAATTTCCATGCGGTGGCGGAAGAAGGTGTGCCGTTCAGGGAAATTGCCCGTGAAATAGGAAAGGGGCTGGAACTACCTGTGCAAAGCAAAGACGGTGCTGAGGCGGAAGCTCATTTCGGGTTCCTTACACATTTTGCTAAAATGGATTGCCCGGCATCTTCTGAAATAAGTAAATCTGTATTGGGGTGGAAACCTGCACAGATAGAGTTGATCGGGGACCTGAAATCAGGCGTTTATTTTGAATGATTTAGGGTATAGATTTTGGTGCTTTCCATTGCCAGTAATGAAAAAATCGTAACTTCCTTGCTATATTTTCCATTACGAAGCAATACTTTATATGAAAGCAATCGCGCTGTCCATCTGCATACTATTTTCGGCCTCTGTATTTTCACAGCTCACGCTCAATAATTATAAATATATCATTGTGCCAGAGCGGTTCGGGTTTCTGAAGCAGGACAACCTGTATGGAATGAATACGCTGACCAAACTGTTACTGAAAGAAAAGGGATTTGAGGCCTTTTTGAACAACGAGGGCCTTCCGGCAGAAGTGGCCACCAATAAATGCAATGCTTTGTTTGCTGACGTAACTTCCAGCAGCGGTGTTTTTGTTACCAAGCTTACACTTACCCTGAAAGATTGCCAGGGTAATATTGTTTTCAAAAGCAAGGAGGGAAAGAGCAGGGAGAAGGAATTCCAGACAGCCTATGATATGGCTTTGCGCGATGCCTATACCTCCCTGGAAGCTGTACCTTATAAATACGAGGCACCGGTAGCAGTGCTGCAAACGCAACCTGCTCCGGTTCCTGCAACTACTACTACTGCTACAGCACCAGCGCCTGCTCCGGTGCAGGCTCCTGCTCCAACAACGCCCTCTGTTACTGAATCCACAGGTGTTCTGTATGCACAGGCCACTCCCAATGGATTTCAACTCATCGATACAACTCCTAAAAAAGTACTTACGCTGTTGAAGACATCCATGCAGGATTATTTCATTTCCGTAGATGGAAATATCAATGGGGTAGTATTTAAAAAGAATGAGGAGTGGATGTACGAATATTACAAAAACGATAAACTTGTATCCCAGAAATTACAGATCAAGTTCTGAGCACGCTGCATTCCTGATGCTTATTTTTGTGGCATAATGATGCCGGTATCTCTGCATATACAAAAGATTCAAAGAACGGATTTCAGCATTGAGCTGTTTGTTCCCGACGCAAAGGAAGTTCAGGAAGAATATTTCCGGCAGCGGAAAGGGGGCGCCGATTTGCCTTTTCCGCACTGGACCAGGTTATGGCCTTCTGCATTCGGAATGGCAGACTTTATAGCGCAGCATCCAGAGTTGGTTCAAAACAAGGTTGTATTGGAATTAGCTGCCGGACTGGGTTTGCCGGGTTTTGTGGCAGCCAGGTATGCGAAATCCGTCTGTTGCAGCGATTACCTGGATGCAGCCGTGACTACTATGTTGCAGTCAGTGAAACATCTGCAACTTGCCAACACCAGTTGCCGGTTGCTTGATTGGAATAATTTGCCAACGGACCTGGAAGCTGATGTTTTGCTGTTAAGTGATATCAATTATGACCCTGAGCAGTTTGAACAGCTCTATATTGTGTTACAAAGGTTTCTACTCAAAGGAACGGTTATATTGCTGGCTACGCCACAGCGGCTTATGGCCAGGCCATTTATAGAAAGACTGCTGCCTTATTGCAGGCAGCAATCAGAAATCCAGATAGATCATCAGCAGCAAATCACATTCATTAGTTTATTGGTTCTCGGGGAAGGCGTTGTCTGATAAAATTTCCACATAACCATCAGAACCATTTACCCGGATCCTTTGTCCGTTTTTGATGAGCCGGGTAGCATTATTTACTCCAACAACCGCCGGGAGGCCATATTCACGCGCGATGACTGATCCGTGGGTCATCAACCCGCCTACTTCCGTCACCAGGCCCTTAATAGCAACAAAGAGGGGAGTCCAGCTAGGATCAGTGAATCTGGTAACCAGGATATCGTCACTTTCCAGGATAGCCTCTTCCATTTTCTTAATTACCCTTGCCCTGCCTTCTATGATCCCTGAGGAAACAGCAATTCCGGGAAGGGCGCCAGGAGGCAGGTCGTTCCGGTTGTATTTTCCTGAAAAGGTTTCCCCGTCTGAGGTGAGCACTCTTGGCGGGGTAAGTTTTTCAAAGAATCTGAAGTCTTCTTTTCTTTTTTGGATAAGCTGATGGTTGATCTTGCCGGTGCGAACAATTTCTTTTAACTCTTCGAAGTTCAAGTAATAAATATCTTCTTTTTCCGGGAGCGTTCCATTCTGAACCAGTTCTGCGGCCAGCTTCAGCAATGCCTGTTTATAAATAAAATAACGGCTCACGATCGCGTATTTCGGGTATTCCCGGTATCCGCTCAGATCACGCACCAGCCTTATCAGGTGTTTTGTTTCGGCGGCTTTTTGATCTCCATCGGGTAGTTGTTTCAGCCGTTCTATGATCTCGTTTTCTTTATTGACCGCTTCCTGTAATCCCTGATTGAATTTTCTTTTACTGGTTCCTGGTGTGAAATTTTTTAGATTCGTAAGAATTGTGGGAATGAGAAGGGCGGGGTTTTCGCTCCATCGGGTTTGGGTGATATCGATCTCTCCGGCGCATCGCATGCCATATTTGTGGAGGAAGTTTTTAAACACCTGCTGGATTTTACTTCCTCCTTCAAACCTGGAAAGTTCATCCAGGAAATTTCCGTCTTTGGTTTGTTGCAGAAAATCAATGATGGCGGGGTAAGGCCTGATTTCATCGGCAAGATCCATCAGTTCGAGCCCCATTTCCGAAGTAATATTATTGGGAACGGATTGCGAGATCTTGTCGGCCACATTCTTTTCCCCCAGCCATTCCTGTATATTTTCATTGATCCGGAATGCGGCATTCACAGCAGTGAAAATAACATCGAAACTTTGAGGGGCGAAAGCCGTTCTGGTTATTAGTTTAAGATGTTCCTGAATAAAAACCAGCAATTCCAGTCCCGACTTGCTTTGGATATTTTGGCGGAGCTCTTCAATTTCCTTTTGGCTGTTGCTGATCATTGCTGTAACAATGCCGGCGTCGAAATCTTTTATAGTCTGGTAATCCGGCGTGGAAGTACCCTGGGGTGCCTGGTTCTCTTTATTACCTGGTTGCTCCCGCCCGGTAAATTCCTCCCGTTGCATGATAGAACTGATGGCATCTTTAAAAAGAGGATCGGACTTTCCCAATACGTTAAGGAGCACATATTTTTTGTCGGGAGATGACAGGTCATTTGTTATATCGATGAATAATCTTCCGCCAGCAGTATACATGGGTCGGCTACTGGTCAGTTGCCAGATGGATATTCCCAGCGGTTTTATTGCATTGGTCATCATTTGCTGGTGACCTACAGAGATAAAAACATGTTTTTCCTGGTCAGTTGTTTCAGGAATGGGAAACAGGGTGGTGATGGGCCGGCTCTGAACAAAATGGAATTTCCCGTTTACCAGGCACCATTCGATATCCTGTGGAGTATGGAAAAACGCTTCTATCTTTCTTGCCAGGATGGCCAGTGTCAGGATCTGTTCATCCGTGAGGGCTTGTTTGTTCTGTTGTACAGCAGGAACACTCTCTTTTTCCGTGCTTCCATTACTGGCGGGAGAAATCACGAGCTGCTTGAGGGAAATGTTTTTTTCAGTGATCTTTCCATTTTCTATTTTGTAGTTATCAGCGTTCACCAATCCGGAGACCATGGCTTCGCCAAGTCCGAAGCTGGCGTCGATGGAAATCACTTTCCGGTTGGAACTAACAGGATCTGCTGTAAATAAGATCCCGGAAACCTGTGGAAAAAGCATTTCCTGAATAATAACGGCCAATCGCACCTGCCGGTGATCGATATTGTGCCGGATGCGATAGATGACAGCTCTTTCGGTGAATAAGGATGCCCAGCATTTGCTGATATGTTCCAGCATGCTGTTTGCTCCGGAGATGTTCAGGTAGGTGTCTTGTTGCCCTGCAAAAGAAGCTGTCGGCAGGTCTTCCGCTGTTGCGCTTGATCTGACTGCGTAAGTGGTGGTGGGGTCCGTATTTGATAACCTGTTACTGATTTCCCGGGAAATAACAGCAGGTATGGGGATGCCTGAGATGGCATTCCGTATTTCAGCGCTCAGGACTTTAATGGAATCTGTTTCTTCCACATTTAGTACAGAGAGCTGGTCGATCATTTTTTGTATGGAGGTATCCGTTTCAATGCAGGTCCTGTATGCTTCAGTAGTGATGCAGAAGCCTGAGGGCACCTGAATCCCGTCGATCCTTGACAGTATTGCCAGGTTCATGGCTTTGCCTCCTGCCAGTGCCAGGCTTTCTGTACCGATATCCCGGAAGTCAAGTGTGTAGGAGTGTTGACTATTCATGTGCGGATTATTTTTTGTTGAGCTTACTGGTGGTTTCATTCATGATCCCGATGGCCTGTGTAAAATACTTTTCGATGATCCTGATCTCTTTGGTGGAGAAACTGGCTATCAGTTGTTCGGATTTGCTCCGGTATTCTTTATAAAGGGGAGCGAACAATGACATGATGGCTTTTGAGTTGGGTACAATGATCACTTTTCGCCTGTCTTCTTCGGCAAATTGCCTTTTTACAAGTTTCTTTTTTTCAAACCTGTCTATCAGACCTGTGATAGCGCCTGTGGTAAGCCCTGTGAGGGCTGCGAGTTCGCCTGCAGTCATTTGTCCTCTTTCCAGCAGCCAGCCCAGGTATTTATGATCGGTCCCTGAAAGGCCTGCCTTTCGGGCTACAGCTTCGTGCATCTGGAGGGAAGTGTAGGCGTGGAGTTGGTTCAGTTTCCTCAGCTGAGTGATCAGGGCAGTATCCATATAGTTTATTTGATAAGTATCTTAGTGGCTAAGATAATATAATTTATTTGATCGGCGAACAGTATTTAATGATTTTTAAGAATACGAGTGGCGGGAATATTGCCGGGTTGATATCTATAGGAGAGTATTGAACAATTGAGCGATTTCATTGTTAGTAGGCCTGAGATAAAATAACCATATGTCTATTTCCACAGAAAGCGAAAGAACAGGAATGCAGTTAGCCAGCGATGTTGTAGCTATTACCCTGAAGAAGATGCGGGAGTATGCCAGGCCTGGTATGTCAACAAAAGAGCTGGATGAATTTGGCGGCGCGTTACTGGCTGGGGCTGGTGGCAGATCTGCTCCTGCAATGACCTATAATTTTCCGGGTTTTACCTGTATAAGTGTAAATGAAGAGGCGGCTCATGGAATTCCATCAGCCCGCAGGATCCTTCAGGAAGGAGATCTGATAAATATAGATGTATCGGCAGAGGTGAATGGATACTGGGCGGATAATGGAGGTTCTTTTGTAATTGGTCAGGATATACATGGACATGGAAGGCTTGTGGAGACTTCGAAACTGATTCTACAAAAAGCGATCAGCAATATCAAAGGAGGCGTGAGGATATCAGAGATCGGGAGGTTGATTGAAACTGAAGCCAGGAAAGCAGGTTATAAAGTTATAAAGAATCTGGCCGGACATGGGATAGGGCGTGCTTTACATGAAGAGCCTCACGAGATTGCCAATTTTTGCGATAAATACAATAGAACACGTTTCAAAAAGAACGCCGTAGTAGCCATTGAGACTTTCATATCCACCATATCTACCATTGCAGATACGCAGGCGGACGGTTGGACCCTGATTGGCAACAAAGGAGGGTTTGTTGCGCAACATGAGCACACGATAATGGTTACGGATGGCCAGCCGGTTATATTTACGGGTAAAAATGAAATATGGGCCTAGCATTATTGCGGCTGTAACTATGCAACAGGACGTACTCGGGCTGTAGTTTTTAAAGGCGCAGTCCGTGTTAAAAGTGCGATCAGAATTTCCATAATACCTACTACCAGGTGGGGTAGCCGGATATAATCTGCGAAGCCGAAGAGCCAGGGGGATGCCGCCAGTAAAAGACCTGCAACAACGTCCAGAAACAGGTGCATGCGCATAGTGAACACTCGGGTGATGCCCAACTCGTAATCGGTAAGCAGGCTATAAAGAATTGTACCTGTTCCAAGTATAACAGGGACCCAGGTTTCCGCACCCCCTCTCGCAAAATCAAGTATCCACGGAGCACCTATCAAAAGGATACCTACAATGTAGTCTAAATAGCCATGCGCTTTTGTACTGATCGGTTTCATAAATTGATATTTGTTCAAATGGTTTTGCAGCATTTGTTATGCCTGAAACTGCTTTGCATATTCAGGCTTGAAGTGTAGAGTGGAAAACACATTTGTATGGAGTTTTATTTACACTTCTGTGTATGATTTTACAGGGAGGATATGAAATCCAGCTCATTTTAGCATCTATTAGTTTTTGATTTTAATGCATTACGGTACCCGTAATAGCGATCGTGATTTTGTTGTCATCCTGCTCCTATAAAACATATCCCGTAAAAAATAGTTATGCAACACTTCCCTTCGTTGTGAAGAGCAGTAATGATTTTGATCAGGTCTGGGATAAGTTGATTGATCTGTTTGCGCAGAATGGCCTGTCCATTAAATTGATCGATAGGAGCAGTGGGCTGGTCATTTCTGATAATTCAGCAGTATTGGCTACTTGGGAAGACAAGGATGATAATCTCGTTCATAATAACGCTGACATAGTTATACCGAAGTATAAGAACAGTAGTTTACAGGCTTATGTCCCGGTTGTGGGAGGTTATTATAAGAGATCTGATATGAAGAACCCTGTGAGGCTCCGGGGTGAGTGGAATGTCAGGGTGAAAAGAGATGGACAGGGCAGTTCCATAAATGTGAATCTTATAAATGTCACCTTTATTAGTATTGATTCAAAAGGGATAGCTCATACTCAAATGATCAGTGATTATGTTTCTACTGGGCACTTTGAAAAGGAAATATCCAATATAATAAAGTAATGTCTTATCAGAATAATTATAATGATGTATTGGAACTAAAAACCCGCATTAGTATTATGGGTTTTTAGTTCCTGTAAATAAATATGGGCATCCGGCCAGATACAAGAAATGCTGGCAATAGCCGGATCCTGAATAGTCGCTTATCAATGTTTCTTATGAAACCGTAAATCAAGGGACACCGGTACCAAATCTTCCAGCAATTCATCTTTCACAAGGCCGAATATACTACCCGACTTGTAAGTGATGCCCCATTTTGTCCTGTCTATCGAGAGCGACGCCGTAGCCTTAATATCATCCCCGGTTTTGACGATCGTAGCCGGAAATTGGATCTCCTGTGTAATTGCCCGTAAGGTCAGCTGGCCGGTGATATAAAAGGTGGAATCGCTGGACACCTTAATCGCTTTGGTTAATTGAAACGTACCCTTAGGGAATTTTTTCACATCAAAGAAGTCCGGGTCTTTCAGATGAGATACCAGTCCGTTATCGCTGCTTGTATCTTTTTTGTCGGTAGAAGTAATGGAATTCATATCGAGTTCAAAATAACCTCCTGCAATATTGCCCTGGCCGTCAATAGCCAGGGTGCCCGTCAGAGGTTTTATATAACCCTGATGTCCATTTCCTCCCATAACACTCTTGCCTTTCCAGTTGACGAAACTTTCTGGTATCACCAGAGAATAACCCACTACATTCCCGATTTTTGTGGAAGGAACTGATGTCACAGCAATAGTAGAGTCTGCCACAGCGTTGGCTGAACTATCCCGGCAGCCGTTGGCAAAGGTCAGGCATAAGGGTGCGCAGACCAACAAGAAGATTGACCGCATAAGTTGTTGATTTATGTGATTATAAATGTGGAAATAAAGAAACCCGGGTTGTTGATACAAACCTAAATGGTCTTTTCGCGGCAGTGGCAAAAGGCTGGTAAAAACTATGTAAACGAATGTAAAATCTGATAAGCGCCGCCCCGGCTCATCAGGAATACAGTAATTTTAAGTATGAGTTGGAAAGCCTTGCTGCTGATGGGCGCTGCCCTTATAGTTATCGTTTCCTGGTCTGCCATGCGTGACCGGGCCAGCCAGCCCGTTGCAGATCGGGCAACTGAAAAACTGGTGATCCGGCAGATCGGTCATCAATTGCTGTTACAGGCCGGTGATTCTTCCTCCCGCATCCTTCCTGTGGAAGAACGGGCTAACAGGGAATACCTGCTCCGGTTTTCTGCGCCTTTTACTTTTTTATCCGATACTTTGGTGGAAACTGTGCGCAGGGTAGTGGAAGCCAATGGCCTGCCATCTAATTACCGCGTGGAAGTTATTCAGAATACTCCTTCACCCGAAGTGATCTACGGATTCCAGATTTATAAAGACAGTATCCGGAATATTATACCGTGCCTGGGCCGCAGGCAGGAAATGGGTTTCTACAATTTACTGATCATGTTTACTGAAACTGAAGTTGCGGGCATCGACCCGTTTTCAAGTGGTGTTCTTACGGGTAGCATAGTGGCTATTCTGGCAGGTATTTTATTCGGCGCGCTGTATTTGGGAAGAAGAACTAAAAACAAAACAGGAACTCCGTCAGTCCAGAACGCTTCAACAGGGAAGGCAGTAACCAGTCATGGGCCTGAAAACATTCAGGCAGATCCGGCAGAGGAAGAAGGTAAGCTGGAGGCCCCGGTATCACCAGGCATTTCAATTGGTAACCTGCTTTTCCTGCGCGAAAGTCAGCAACTGGTAGCAGGTTCTTCCATCACCATACTCACAGCAAAAGAAGCCAAACTCCTGGAGGTTTTTGCCAAAGCTCAGCAGGAAGTGATAGACCGCGACCAGTTGATGAAAGAAGTTTGGGAGGATGAAGGTGTTATCGTGGGCCGGAGCCTGGATATGTTCGTCTCCAAGTTGCGGAAAAAATTGAAAGCTGATCCGCGCATAAGTATACTGAATATACATGGGAAAGGGTATAAACTTGTGATAGGGCAGTTGGCGTGCTGAGTTGAAAGGAGAGGAGAATTAGAGATTTATAAAAACACAAAACCCGCGACATGCGCGGGTTAGAAAAACTCAGTGAACCCGTTCGGACAGATGTCGAACTCTTTTTGTAACGATTTTAAAGTGTTTCACATGCTAAGAGAATTAATAACCAATGACTTAAAGCTGCTTACACAATCCAAGTCCCAATAGTAGAACCCTGTATCAAGGATAAGGAGATCTATTTGTTCGGACATAATGGACAGATTGCAGAAAAGGTAGTCAGACAGGGTAGGACTTTACTGGTCAAAAACGTAAAGTTAATGAGATACAACCGTAAAGACTTTTCAACCCTTGTGATTTTTTATTTATAGGGACTATCTCACTAACTGTGTAAGTTTCAAAAAACGGAGTTCGTAGCAGGATCTATATCTTGATCCTGTTTTCAAAAATAGTTAAAAACTGATCCAGGACAATGCCCCAGTTTCTAATCGGCATTGTCCATTTTTTTGTTACCTCCCGCAAAGCCAGGTACACCGACTTGAGTACGGCGTCATCTGTAGGGAATGAGAGCTTGTTCTTTGTGTACTTCCTGATCTTGCCGTTGAGGTTTTCAATCAGGTTGGTTGTATAGATAATCTGGCGGATCTCAATCGGGAAGTCAAAAAAAACGGTCAGCTCTTCCCAGTTATCCTTCCAGCTTTTGATAGCATAGTTATACTTGCTTCCCCACTTACTTTCAAAGGCCTCCAGGGCGGCCTGAGCAGCCTGGCGGGTGGGTGCGGCATAGATATCCTTCATGTCGATGGTAAACTCTCGTTTGTCTTTCCAGACCACATACCGGCAGCTATTGCGGATCTGATGAACAACGCAGACCTGAGTTGCTGATTGAGGGAATACAGTCCGGATCGTTTGCGTGAAGCCATTGAGGTTATCGGTGGCAGTGATCAGGATATCTTCCATACCACGGGCCTTCATGTCAGTCAATACAGTCATCCAATAGGCCGCAGATTCATTCTTCCCCAGCCACATGCCCAGCACCTCTTTAAAGCCATCCTTACGTAAGCCTACAGCGATGTAGATCGTTTTGTTGACCACTTTGCTGTTCTCCCGGACCTTGAACACGATCCCGTCCATCCATACGATCAGGTAAACCGGCTCCAGTGGTCGGTTCTGCCAGGCTACGATGTCTTCGGCTACACGGGAAGTGATCCGGCTGATGGTGGCAGTAGAGACTTCAAACTTGTAAACATCTTTGATCTGTTCCTCGATATCACTTACGCTCATACCCTTTGCGTACAGCGATACAATCACCTCTTCAATGCCTTCCACCATGCTCTCCCGCTTGGGAACGATCATGGGATTAAAGCTGGCATCCCGGTCACGAGGAACTTGGATCTCTGATTCTCCGTACTGAGTTTTGATCTTCTTTTTCCCATACCCATTACGGGCATTTTTGCTCTTACTCTGTTCATTCTTCTCATACCCTAAATGCCCGTCCAGCTCACCTTCCAGCATCTTTTCAATCGCTCGTTTCTGGATCTGACCCAGAAAGTCGTTGAGTTGCTGACCGGACTTGAACTGCTTCAAAAAGTCGTCTGATAAAAAATCCTCTGGCTTCATGTCTGTGTAAAGTTTAAAATTAAAAAAATCGGAGCTCTTACGAACCCCGATTTTCTATGTTTACACAGTTTTTGTTATAGTGTCTATTTATAATACCTGCCCATCTCCTCAAACTTCTCCATTAGTTTCTCTACGAGTTCAGATTTCTTAATAAAATGCTTAGCACCTTTGGCTTTTGTACCTTCTTTCAAAGAGACATTAAAACGACGTTTATTTTTGCCATTTACTGATACCAAAGTTGAATTAGCTTCGTAATCTTTAGAAGGAATTAATAATAATCTGTCTTCTAACTCCAGAGTTGAGGGATTGAATGCGGCTCCTACAATATAAAAGTTATTGTGTACTGCAAAAGTACTTTCGCTTATATCAATCAGAATACTGCCTTTTTTGACCGCATTGAATCTTGATTTTACCTGTATGAAAATAGGATAGAAGAAACCATTCTGCATAACCACAAGATCAATCCCCCGATTGTCTACCACTGGCTTATACACATTCAGTAAGCCCTGACCATATAGCAGGATTAGCTCTTTAATACGGTCTTCCACGATATTGCCCTTGGCACCTGAAGAAAGACCCGATAAATCAATAAGATCCTGCTCAGTTTCTTCTTCCTGTATGCTAAGCTCTTGGTGAGCAACAGAAACTTTTACTTGTAACCGGGTAAGCTCTATATTGAGTACTGTTCCAGGTTGAATATTATGCTTCTTATACCAGGTGGTTAAGCCAAAAATTCTTTTATGGTCGGCATTATAATTTAGATCAAATGGCTTGACATTACCTTCTAGCCATACAGATACTTTTGTAGTTTCTGCCGGCATAAATTCCTGCCCATGAGCCGGTATATACAAGAAGCCCAATTTACTTTCTACTCCGATTATTTTACGCTGATATTTTATTGACTCTTTCATTTTTGAAGCACTAGATCATGTTTATTATAAATCTTTCAATTGTCTTGATAGTTGTAGGATTGTCCATTCTTCCTGCAAGCGCTTGTCGTATATCTCAATAAGCTTTGCGTATGGAATTTCTTTAACCTCTATTTGATCGTGTATCCTTAAAGAACGGACAATATGGCCACGGGTTATGATCCAAACCTGCCGATCATTATCTTTAATCGTATAGCCTAATTTTTCATTGATTTTAATGTTATCACTTTTCAACTGATGAATAAAGTTTTCTAGTTGAACACCTTTTACCGATTCAATGTTTGGCTCTAGCGTAGCATCATATAATACAGAAAGACTGCCCAGCTTGAAGAAGCCATCTGCTTTTCCCCGATTATCAGTTTGAGGGAAACGATGCAATTCATGGATACCCAATAAACGAAGCAATAGGAAAGTGTACTCTTCGAATTGCTCCCAGTCACAACTTGCCATAGCGGTAAAGAAAAGTGGGCGTGTATTAATATGCTGCTCCGGTATTGAATCGATTATAGCTGGAGAAGGCAGGCATTGTTTATTTAGATGCCAACCGTTCGTGTAAGCCTTATATTCTTCAGGGCAATCTATTTCCTTCAGATCCGACACTTCAAAGCGGATGGCAGGGTTACCCTTGTTGGGATCCTGCCGAAAATTTTTGGAAATGCCTAGCCAGCTTTTTTCTAACTCATTGCTTTTGCTCCGCTTAATAAACAGGGTAACAGCTTTCTCTGGGAAATTGCTCTTTTCTATCCCATCTTTTATTATCGGCAACGTGAACAAAGTAGAATTATTCCATTTAGGACCTAACTTATCCCAGTGCAAATCCCAATTGGTTACCATTATGTATTTAGCATCTTGCATTCTATATTAATTTACTTCCATCTATCCTAAATAATGAATCCCCCCAGTTTGCCGTAGCAGTAAGAGCATGTAGTGCTTGAAATTCATTATAATTTGTCAGCATTTCTTTTGAATTGCCATTTAAAGTATGTTCTTGTGGAATTGTTCCATCAGGATTAATTGGAAAACATTTTACAATTTTCCCTTTGAAAGAAGAGTAGTAATGACTGCCCAAATAGGTGAGTAAGTATAGTGAATTTGAAAGCTCATATTCTCCTACAAAGATTTGATCAGACACAGGATTATGTAATCTTATCTGTACCAATTCACCGCCTGCAATGATGGTTCTATAATTTGATGTAGCATGTAGTGCTTTTACTTTTTCCAAAACATCAATTATTTGCCTTATCTCAGATTTATATCTTTCTAATCCTAAATCAGCTTTAGATAATTGATTTAATAATACTCTTACAGACTTCATGAGCTCTTTATATACGATACAGTTAAGACC
>NZ_JBQCGW010000325.1:0-6324 GCF_051955275.1 Pseudobacter sp.
GCTGCTGCATACCACGGAGCACATGTTTCAGCAGTTACTGGAAACGGACACACCGGAACCGCTTCGTTCATGGCTCAACGTTACTGCCTTTTCATTCTGGGATTATCATTATACGCTGAAAGAAAAAGCGCCTCCCAGGCCAAAGCACCTGGGAGAGCAGTTTACCGATAATATCATGCTGAATACCATCATCCCTGTACTTTTCGCATATGGATGCTGGAAAGGGGAACAACAATATAAAGACCGGGCCATTCAATGGCTGCAGCATTTACCCGCAGAGCAGAACGCTGTGCTCAATAAATTCAGACTGATGGGCGCAACAACAGTTTCTGCATTCGAAAGCCAGGCCTTGCTGGAACTGAAAACACAGTACTGCGACCGTAAACGATGCCTGGATTGCGCGATAGGCAATAGCCTGATCAGCCTGCAATGGCCGTCCAGTTGAACTGAACCTTTACTTCGATCTCGGGATTGATACTGTAGATAACGGGGCAGGTATGCGCAGCTCTTTCGAGGATAGTCCTTTGTTTTTCATCGAGTTGCTGCAGCGAATCCGGGAAATGAAATGTTAAATTTATGCCTCCGATCCTGCGTGGATCCTGCTTCATGATCTTCTGGGTTTCGATACGGGTGCCAGCCAGGTCAACTTCCATATCACGTGCCTTGATGCCCATGATGGTCATCATGCAGGCTCCCAGTGCTGTTGCCACCAGGTCAGTAGGAGAGAACCTTTCACCTTTACCCTGGTTGTCCACCGGGGCGTCCGTCTGAATCTGATTGCCTGACTGCAGGTGCGTACAAACCGTTCTTAGATTTCCTTCGTAAACTACTTCAGAGGTCATTGTGTGGAATTTTGCCTTAAATTTACGTTGAATAATTAAATCATTGCCGGTGAAGAAAATAGTTTTGCTCCTTTTGACAGGTACCATGTCATACGCTGCTCTGGCTCAGTTGAATCCCAAACAGAAATCGCCCACTGCTAAGGACGAGAAGAGGAATGCCCGCCGGGAACGTATCAATGCCCTGATCAAGCAGGAAGAGGAGGGAGAGATCATATTTTCAAAACAAAGCATATTTGGCATCAAGCTGGCTTCTGACGGCTACGGACTTTCCTACGAGATCGGCCGTTTCCACAGTCCGCGCGTAGCAATGATCTACCAGGTAGAGCTGAATGAAAAGAAGACCCGCACGGAAAAGCGTTTTCCGATTGCCAACGGGGGATTCAGCACCAATTCCGTGGTGTTCGGCAAAACAAATAATTTCTACCAGCTCAAATTCGGAATTGGCCAGCAACGCATTATCGGCGGTAAAGGCAATAAGAACGGGGTGGCCGTTATGGCCGTATATGCCGGGGGCATCAGCGCCGGCCTGCAGAAACCCTATATGATCAATGTAAGAAGGAGCGGAGAAGACTTCAGGTTCAAATCAACTTATCCCACTATCATTGACAGTGGCTTTATAGAAACAGGTGCGGCTGGTCCGTTTACAGGCTGGGGCGACGTGAAAGTGCGCCCGGGCGCCCATGCCAAACTGGCCCTGCGGTTCGACTGGGGACGTTTCAACGAGACCGTTTCCGCCGTGGAAGCCGGTATCAATGCTGAATTCTACTCTTCCAAAGTGGAGCAGCTGATGCGCACCCCCCCAAAGCAATTTTTCTTCAATGCATATGTAAGCCTTCTGCTGGGTAAGCGAAAATGATGAAAGTGATGTACTTTTACGCCCGGTAAACTTTCAGACCAACCGTTTGTTAGTATTACCCGGACCATTTTCACCCGAAAACGAACGTATGCAGGAATTACCGATCATTAATAAGGTTGCAGAGAGCGAATCGAAGATCAAGAAGCCAAACTGGCTTCGCGTGAAACTGCCAACAGGCGAGAACTACAAGCATGTACGCGGACTGGTTGACAATCATAAATTACATACCATCTGCGAGAGCGGCAACTGTCCGAATATGGGCGAATGCTGGGGCGATGGTACCGCCACTTTCATGATCCTCGGCAATGTGTGCACCCGCAGCTGCGGATTCTGCGCAGTAGCCACCGGCCGCCCAGAGCCAGTTGACTGGGATGAACCCCAGCGCGTGGCCGAAGCCATCCACCTCATGAAAGTGAAGCACGCGGTTATCACCTCTGTTGACCGTGATGAACTGAAAGACCAGGGTAGCATCATCTGGCATAATACCATCAAAGCAGTTAAAGTTCTTAATCCCGATACCACGCTGGAAACACTGATCCCCGATTTCAAAGGGAAAAGCGAAGATATCCAGCGAGTGATAGAAGCCGCTCCGGAAGTGGTTTCCCACAATATCGAAACAGTGGAAAGGCTCACCCGCCAGGTGCGTATCCAGGCAAAATACTGGAGAAGCATGGATACCCTCAAGATCCTTAAGGCAGGCGGCATGCGCACTAAAAGCGGTATCATGCTCGGCCTCGGTGAAACCAAGGAAGAAGTAGTGCAGACACTGAAAGACCTCCGCAACAGCGGTGTGGATGTGATCACCATGGGACAATATCTGCAGCCAACCCGCAAGCACCTGCCCGTTCAGCGCTTCGTTCACCCTGATGAGTTTGCTGAATTGCGCGAGATCGGCTACGAGCTTGGTTTCGATTACGTGGAAAGTGGTCCGCTGGTCCGCTCTTCTTACCATAGCGACAAGCACGTGCTGCCAGGTTATGGAAGAGGTGTATGGCAGGCTGAAAAAGCAGCTTTCGTATCTTAAAATATAGAAACCTTGAAAAGATTTTTCGTGCTGGGGAGCATTCTGTTTGTACTGAATGTTCCCTTTTCTTTTGCCCAGCTGAACTGGCAAAGAGCCGACTCCTTATTCAGCCCCCTGCCATCTGGCATCAAAGTCTTCCTTTCCAAAGACTCCCTTAACGGGCATCCGTTTGTGGGATACTTCATAGAAGCGGACCTGAAGGACAAAAAGCTTGAATTCACGGCGGAGACCGGTCATGGTAAAAGACTCACACCCTCACAGTATCACGCAAACGAAAATCAGCCATATGTAGTGGTGAATACCACTTTCTTTTCTTTCAATACCAATCAGAACCTCAACCTGGTGATGAAAGACGGCGTGCTGGTGGCATACAACACCCCTTCGCTCAGGCAGAGCAAAACGGTGGATTCATTTTATTATCCCACTTACGGCTCCATCGGTATCAACAATCGCCGAAAAGCAGATGTAGCCTGGGTTTTCACGGACACATCGCGACGCTGGCCATATGCTTTCCAGGAGCGCCCCATTATTGCCAAAGGCATCACTCCGGATCCTTCCATCGATGATCTCAAAACACTCGACAGATGGAAATGGTGGCGCATGCGCACAGCAGTAGGAGGCGGGCCCGTATTGCTGAAAGACCACGAAATCTTTATTCCGAATAAAGAAGAACAGAAATTCGTGAATGGAGAAAACGACCGTCACCCGAGAACAGCCATGGGTTATACGGCCAATGACAAACTCATCATACTCGTAATACAGGGAAGAACCCCAGGAGTGGCTGATGGAACCACTTTAAAAGAAACAGCCCGCATCCTGCAGGAACTCGGGTGTGTGGAAGGATTGAACCTGGATGGTGGCGGCAGCAGCTGTATGCTGGTAAATGGAAAAGAAACGATACAGCCTTCAGATAAAACCGGACAACGGCCCGTGCCTGCTGTGTTCCTTATCAAAAAAAGGAAATGAAGCTTACAGCTTCATTTCCCAGACCAGTGCACTCGCGCCGAGGATCGCAGCATCTGCTTCCTTCAGCTCCGAGAATATTAATTTTACTTTATCGCGGAAGATCGGTAACAGGTTCTTCTCCATATGCTCACGCGTAGGATTGAGGATCAGGTCGCCCGCCTTGGTCATACCACCAAACAGGATGATCGCTTCCGGAGAAGAGAACATCACAAAGTTGGCGAGGGCCAGTCCCAGTACCTTTCCGGTGAAAGCATATACTTCGCTTGCCAGCTTATCTCCCTGCATGGCGCAATCATACACCACTTTTGAATCGATGGCTTCCTTTGCGAAATTGCGGAGCAGACTTGGAACGGCAGGGTCCCTGTCGAGGAACTCGATGGCCGTCAAAGCCACGCCCGTAGCGGACGCGTAAGCTTCCAGCGAGCCATGCAGACCGGTTCCCTTATGCAGTCTGCCTTCAGGGATGATGGTAACGTGACCGAGCTCTCCGGCAAATCCATCATGACCGTAGATCAGCTGACCATTGGCCACGATACCACTACCCACACCCGTGCCGAGCGTGATCATGATAAAATCCTTCATACCACGTGCAACGCCATACATCATTTCTCCCACTGCAGCCGCGTTGGCGTCATTGGTGAGTGAGCAGGGAGTCTGAAAACGGGCTGTCATCAGATCGCGGAGAGGCACAACGCCTCTCCACGGTAAATTAGGTGCGTACTCGATGGTACCATTATAATAATTACCATTCGGCGCGCCCACGCCAATGCCTCGGATGGAATCCATTCCACCTACCTGGTCGATAGCGGGCTGCAGCGCGTGGTACAATTCTTCTATGAAATCGTCCGGATTGTTGTGTTTCCTGGTAGAAATAGCGCCACGATATGAGATATCACCACGATGATCTACAATTCCAAACACGGTGTTGGTACCACCGATATCGATACCTATCGCATAATCCTGACGTTGACTTACCATATCCTTTACCTCGTTTGTTAAGTGTGTGTGCATGTTGTTACAGAGAACATTCGGTTTAGAGATCACTTGTGTCACAGAACTAGTGGCTGGCAGCAACCTGCGCGTCCACATCAAGTCCCTGTTTTTTCAGCACTGATTTTGTTTTCAGTGTATGCCATGCAATATAAGCGAAACAAAGTAATGGAACTACATAAGAGAAGTGAGTATACGTTGTTCCCATGATAGTTGCACCGTTTGCCACCTTATCGATATCGATGATTGCACCCTGTGCCGGCGGAATGATAGCGCCACCCAGGATCATCATGATGAGGAAGGCAGAACCCTGGCTTGTGTACTTGCCCAGACCGCTCACGGCCAGTGCAAAGATACAGGGCCACATTACAGAACAGCAAAGACCGGTGGCAATGATGGCGAAGTTGGCCACCATGCCCGTATTCAACAAGGCAATAACCATGGCGATGGAACCAAGTACCGCTACGGAAAGCAGGAGTTTTACAGGCCTTTCATTGGCAAACAGGAACGCACCCACCGCAATTGCGATACAGATGGGGTACATCAGGAAATCGTCAACCTTGTTGCCCTTGATGAGATTCACCAGCAATATCACGCCGAAAGCCAGGAAAGGAACGATGATGCCCAGCACTTTCTTTGTTTTGGGAGGAAGATTGAACACGCTTACAGCGCCCGTCCAGCGGCCGATCATCAGACTACCCCAGTAGAGTGAGATCAGGTGGGAGATATGTGCTTCATCGTACCCGCCGAACTCCTGCAGTTTGAGGAGGGCACCAAAATTGTTATCGATAGTAACTTCCACACCCACGTAGATGAAAATGGCGATCATGCCCAGTACCAGTTGCGGATAGGCCATGGCACCCCATCCGGATTTGTTCTTCGCGGCCATTGCCATACTGCCGAAGAGCACCAGGAGGATAAGAGCCAGAGAAGTTACGATGGTTGTGGATTTGGAAATACCAGCCTGAGCTTTGATAAGGTCAGCAAACAATACAGGCAGGAAGAGCACACTGATGATTACCAGGGCCACCATAGCCTTGGGACTTGTTTCAAGCTTTTCGCTGGAAGTGGTCTTGGGAAGTTTGGCAACTGCAAATACGATGGATGCCACTATGAACAGGCCAGCCAGGAAGAAATACATGGTCTGGATATTGGAGATGTTCGCAGGGGCACTTTCTCCTTCTCTCACAGTACCGAAGAGGAGGAAGCTAACCACCAGTGGTCCGAGCAGGGTACCGAAAGAGTTAACGCCACCAGCCATGTTCAGACGGTGAGCGCCGGTTTCTTCGGGTCCTAATGCAATGGCGAAAGGCTGCGCAGCAGTCTGCTGAAGCGAGAAGCCAAGTGCTATGATAAAGAAGGCAACCAGTACGGCAGCAAAAGTGGGAGCGTCCGACCCACTGATAACAGCCAGCGCTATTGCGCCTACTACCGAGATCAGTAAACCGTAAATGATGCCTTTTTTGTATCCTATCTTGTTCAGTATGTCCACACCCGTTACGGTGGAAACGATGAAGAGGATCAATGAACCATAAAAGTACGCGCCGTAAAAGGCAGAACCTATGAGCTGAGACTGGATCTGGTCCAGGTGAAAGAACTCTTTACAGAAAGGGATAAAGATACTGTTGGAAGCAGCAACGAATCCC
>NZ_JBQCGW010000326.1:0-2848 GCF_051955275.1 Pseudobacter sp.
GCATTCTTGGTAATAATGCCTACCGGCTGATTAAACTCGAGGCATATTTCCAGCATGCGCCGGGTTAAACGATATTTCTTTTCAGCGGGCTGATAACAATCCGTGTTGCCACTGAGAGACACTGGCACACATTGCCATTTGGGATTCATGAGGAATTTACGGAAAAGCTCCGGCGCATTTTTCTTCACCATGATATTCCGCTCAAAATCCACTCCCGCACTGTATCCGTAATATTCAAAGGAGTTGCGGGCATAGCAGTAGATGCAGCCATGCTCGCAACCCTGATAGGGGTTGATGCTGTAGAACATGCCAACATCAGGGCTATCCACTTTATTCACTACCGCCCTGGCATTGTCTTCCAGATATTTGGTTGCCATATCGGACTCTATCCACTCATCGATACCCTCGATATGTTCCTTCACACGCTCGTTCTTTAAGAAACGGTTGCGTGTATTGATCTGTGCTCCCCGGCCTTTGAGATAGGTATCGGGTTTCTGTTCTTCGTGGTTTTCCATTATGAGTTTCCTTTCTTCACTCAGGCGAATAATTCTCCCTGCCTGATATTCACCGGGAGGTTCTTGAATTCCATGCGCTCGGCAATCTGCCAGGCGCGGTCACCTGTTCTTCTTTTCAATAATAACATACTGTCCGCAACAAAGCGGCCCGTGAACTGGCGATGGGAATATTCCAGCCAACCCTGTTCATATTGCCAGGGCTGTAACCTGCTGGCGATAGTAATGACAGGCTCATCGATAAAATGCGGCTTACGGTCCTTATCATATTTCATCAGGCGCTGCGACTGCCTGATCTCTTTCACCAGGCCCTGGATCGGCTGACGCGTAATTACATTCACGTAGATGGAATGTGTGGGGTATGCACCGTAATTCTTCAGCTCTACTTTGAAAGGATGATAACCATTGGCGGCCAGGCGAAGGCGATGCAGGATCTTTTCTTCCATCATCTCCAGCTGTGTGAACTTTGCGAGGAGGATATGAGGACGAACAAAATTCGCATAACCGCCCGGGTAAGTTTCATGAAAAGTCTTCTTCACGGCAAGGATCTTATTCCGCAGCTCTTCATGGGGGGAGAGCACCAGTTGATATTCATTGGTACGCAATCCGCTTTTATAGAGCGCGCCATAATCAGGTAAGGTGTCTGTAAGCTGTTTCATTTGCACGATTTTAAAAGGATTGAAAAAAGGATAAGGCTCAGGATAACTCCTGATATAGTTCATAAGTGCCCGGCAGGAACCGGAACACGTTAACAGTCTTATTATTTAATTCATAAGGAGAGCTTTTCACCAACAGCAGGCCATTGGCCAGGAAGGACTGGTGGAATGAGCGCCTTGAATACTCAGGCATTGCCTTTTCATACACGGACTGAGGCAGATGCCCGGCAATGTCCAGGTAAGGACGTAACATCATCACCGGCGGCGGGCAGGCCGAGGAGCGGATATAATCTTCCACCGGGCGCAGCTGGCGGATCAGTTGCTGAATAGGCCACTGGTCCTGGATGCGCAGGTAAATGGTATGCGGCGGATAGCCGCTGTAATTATTGAGCGTTACCACAAAACTGCGCAGGTTGCTGCAGATGCGCTGGATCCAGCGCATCAGGGTTTCTTCCATGCCCTCACGAACGGCAAAACGGGCTACCACTATCTGCTGGCCACCCCGCATTTGCCCCTTCAGACCATACTTCAGCACCAGGTCCTGCTGCTCCAGCCGTACCTGCTGGCCAACAACACTATCTGTCTGGATCACAAGGCTGTACTCCTGCAATCCCTGGCTGCTCCAGGCCTTGTTGCCACTATGATTGACCGATCCTGTGTGCATAAAATTCCTTTTGTCTGATCATTTATTTAGCATAAATTTACTAAATAATTTAGCACAGCCAAATTTTATTATATGCAGGACGAAATTTTTTATGATGCCGCGTACAAAGGTTCCAAAGACTTCAATCAGTGGAACGTAAAGACAGCCGATGCCACAGGCTTCGGTGCAGCGGCCGATGATTATATGGAGAGGGGGATCGATCTGAATGAGCAGCTCATTCACAACAAGCCCGCTACTTTCTTTTTGCGTATGAGAGGCGAAGCCATGACCGGTGCAGGGATCCATGACGGGGATGTGGTGATCGTGGACAAGAGCCTCAAGCCGCAGAGCGGGAAAGTGGTGATCGCTGTGCTGAATGGAGAAATGCTGATCCGCAGGCTGGAGCGCACTTTCAACAAGGTGCGCCTGCTTCCGGAGAACAGGCAGTTTGCCACCACGGAGATCGATCCCTCCTGTGACACCCTCGAGATCTGGGGCGTTGTCACCTATGTGATCCACCATCTTTAGTAACAGGCTCCGGCCATAAAGTTGATACTGCCATTGAGCAGCCATGACCATTAAACCTCCTATGAGAGAAGTGAGCAGCTCTTCCATGCTGGGTTGCTCATTGTCTCTCCCCTTTTATTCACAGCAAGCATTCATTGAATGAACACACAGGCAGCAGCACCTGATCTTTTCACCGCCATTCCGGGATCACCCGGAATGAAAGCGATCGTTGACTGCAATAGCTTTTACTGTTCCTGCGAGCGGTTATTCCGCCCCGACCTGAGGAACAGCCCTGTGATAGTGCTCAGCAATAATGACGGATGCATTGTTTCGCGCAGCGATGAAGCAAAACAATTCGGAGTGAAAATGGCGGGCCCGTATTTTGAAGCGAAACCACTCATACGTCAGTATGGTATCTCGGTGTTCTCTTCCAATTACAACCTGTATGGCGATCTGAGCTGGCGCGTGATGGAAACATTGCGCATGCTGGTACCCTCAGTGGAAGTGTATTCGGTGGATGAGGCCTTCAT